>NZ_JBTEKS010000132.1:0-10353 GCF_054333355.1 Methylomagnum sp.
GTCGAAGCTGGCCGGGACGCCCGGCGTGCCGTTGAACTCGGCCACGTTGCGGGCGATGAAGCGGGCCACGTCCTGGCTTTCAGCGCACAAGCGGGCCAGACGGCGCTTGTGGACTTCCTTATCGCGGCTCCGCTCCGAGCGCTTGCCCTCGCCGGTCTGCCAGCGCCCCGGCAGATGGCCGAAGGCGGTGACCAGGCTTTGGAATTCGTGCAGGTCCGGCGACTCCGCGCCCACGGCGGCTTCCAGTTGCTCCAGGCGATAGCCCAGGATGCGGGGATATTCCCTCGGGTCCACCGGAAACCGATGCGGGCCGTACCACACCGAAAACGAACCTTCCTCTGGGTCGAACACCAATTCCAGTTCGCCGTTTTCCAGCGCGGTGCCGTAGGGCAAACCCAGGGTCGGCAACAGCACCCTGCCGCGCAACGGGTCTTTCACCGGATGCCAGTCGATGTCGAAGAAGTCGGCGTAATCGGACGCCTCGCCGTTCTCCAACACCTCCTGCCACCAGCCGTTGTCGCTGCCCATCACGCCCATGTGGTTGGGCACCAGGTCGAGGATATGGCCCATGCCGCGCCGGGCCAGTTCGCGGAGGAACTGCTCGAAATCGGCCCGGCTGCCCAGTTCTGGGTTGAGGGCGGCGTGGTCCACGATGTCGTAGCCGTGGCTGCTGCCGGGGCGGGCCTTCAGATAGGGCGAGGCGTAGCAATGGCTGATGCCCAGCTCGTTCAGATAGGGCACGATCTCGGCGGCTTGGCGGAAGGTGAATTCGCGGTTGAGTTGCAGGCGGTAAGTCGCCCTCGGCACGGTGTACACCACCCCGCCGAAGCCGGTGGATTTAGGCTTGGGCGGAAGCCGTGCGGCCCCGGCGCGGATTTCCGCCATGGCGTCCATCAGCGCGGCAACGGCGGCTTCCCGGCGCCATTGCTCGACTTCCAGCGGCAGCTTGCGCCGCCAGTTGGGATAGTCCGCCGGGGCACCGGCCAGGGCCACCGGCTCGGCCTGGCCCAGCGCGTCCTCCATCCGCACCAGCACAATCCGGGCCGGGGTGCGGCACAGGTAGCGGTACATGGCGATCACCAAGTCGGACGACAGGTCAGGCACCGACACCGGATGAATGCTGGCCTCGCCCGGCAACAAGCCTTCCCGTTCCAGCGCCACCAGCAGCCGCACCCGCGCCACGGCCCGGTTCACCGCCTGCTCGTGGCGCTCGGCTTCGGAGGCGAACAGCCGCAGCGCCGTTTTCTCGTCCAAATCTCGGCCCAGCCAGAAACCCCGCAAGGTCGGCTCGTCCACGCCCGCCGTCGCCACCACGGCACAGTGGGGGAACTCCCGCACGGCGATGTCCGGCGCTTCGGCGGATTTGGCGAAGAACGACCGGAACGGCAGGATGCCGAGCCGCTCCAGGGGTTCGCAATCGTCCATCTTCAAGGCCGCATCGCCCGCCAGCACCACGCAACGGTTGCGCTGGCTTTCCAGAGCCAGAATCCCGAGCAAATCTTCGAAGGGAAACCCCACCCAGCCGCCCTCCCCCGCGCCTTCCGGCACCCAGAACTGCCGCCGCAATACCAGAATGTTGTGAATCAGCAGCGCCCCCATGGGCCGCATGTTATGGCGCAGCGCATCGACGAACGGCGCATAGGCCGACGCTTCCAAGGCTAGCGGCAGGAACGGGGCCAGCCCGGATATTGTGCCTTCCCCGCCCGCTTCGGGGGCTGGCGTACCCAACCGTACCCCGGCGGCGTGCAATCCTTGTGCGGCCCAGACTTCCCCGCCCTCGGCGGCGGCGTCGAACACGAAATCCTGGCACAGGCCAATGGATAGCCCCGCCTCCAACGACCGCCGCCCCGCCGCCTCGCATTGCAACTCGGTCTGCCAATAGAGATAGGCGAAGAATTCCAGCCGCCCGGCCTCCCGCTTGGCGAACTCGCGCACGGCGGCGGAGTCGGGGTCGCTGTACTGATCCGGCCAGTCGGTCCAGGCCGTAAGCTCCGGGTCTTGTTGGAGGAAATGCTCCGACAAGGCATCGAATAGGGTTTGCTTGAACAGCGCCTCGCCCCATTCGGCCCGATAGGCAAGGAACTCGGCGCCCCGCTCCGACGGCGTGGCGGCCAGATGATGCTCGCGGAAATGGGCGTACAGCCGGGCCGCGAAATCCAGCTTGAGCGCCGCCAACTCCCGGTAATCCACCAGTTCGTCGGAACGCAGCGCCCGCAACCGGGCTTGGAATTCGGAATCAGCAGCCAGAGCCTTCGCCGATTCGCTCTCGGCGAAATCGGGCACGGCTTCCAAGTCCAGATACAGCGCATGAAAAAACAGCCGATGGGACGGCTCGTAAGGATTGCAGCGCAGCGGCACGGCGGGCCGCAAGGCCGTGAGCGGATTGAGCCGGATCAGCGCCGCGCCCCGGTCGGCGGCGTAATCCACCAGCCCCTTGAGGTCGCTGCAATCACCCATGCCCCAATTGCGTTGCGAGCGCACGGCATACAGCGGCAGGGACAAGCCCCACACCCGCTCTTGGCTTTCCAGCGCGGGTGCCCGGTAGCACTGGGTGGGCGCGATGATGAGCGCCATGCTGGCGGGCGGTTCACCCGCGCTGCTCAGGGTCAAGCGGTGATAGCCCGGCGGCGGTGGGTCCGGCAGGTTCAGGGCATGGCGGCGGTAGATTTCGTCGCCGACGCGGCGTTCCGCGATGACCGGCAAGCCCCCCGGCGTGAATCGCCCGGAACGGCGACGGCCATCTTCCAATTCCAGCGACCAATCCAGCCAGGCGGATTCCGCGCTGGCCGAGAGCGTGAATTCCACCACACCGGCTTCCACGCCCGCCCCCGCCACCCGCACCGGCGGCAGAATTCGCCGCCAGTCCCGCTCCTCCAGTTCGGTCAGCAGCTTAGGCAAGCTGGACGGCGGCTCGGCGGCGATGCCCATCGCCACCAGCAGCGCCCGCTTGGTGTCGTTGAGCAAGCGGATGGTTTCGCCATGGGCGTTCACGTAGTCGGTCTCGATGCCGCATAGGGCGCAGAGGCGGTCGAGTAGCCGGGTGTTAGCCACGGGGCGCGGCCTCCCCCGCCAGATGCCAAACCGCGTACCAGCCCGGCAGATGGCCTGCTTCCAGCGGAGCGCCGTGGTCGGGTTCGCTGGTGGCTAGCATTCGGCCCGGCGGGCGGGGGATGTTGGCTAGGGGGGTGGGGCCGAGGTTGGCGAGCAGTGTCAACTGGCTGTCTTCCCCGCCCGAACTGGAGTGCAAGGCTTGCCTTGCGCTGGTCGCGGAGTCTGGCAAGGCAAGCCTTGCACTCCTGTTGTGCGAATCATGGGAGCAAGTGAAAACAGGCCACACCACCCGAATCCCCCCTTCCCCAAGCAATTCATACCGCGCCTCCCCCACCCGCAACAGCGGCAACAACGGCACGATTTTCCTCTGCCGCAAACCCAGCAAACGCCGATAAAACCCCAGCCACTCGGCGTACCGGGGCGAATCCAGTGAACTCCAATCCAGTTTGGAAGCCTGAAACGTGCGGGGATCGGACGGATCTGGAATCGTCTCCCGCGCTTCCGGGGCGGCGAATTGGGCGAAACGGGCGAATTCCTCCCGTCGGCCACGGGTCACGGCGGCGGCCAGCTCCGGCTCGAAATCGCAGAAATACAGGAACGGCGTGGTGCTGGCGAATTCCTCGCCCATGAACAATAGCGGCGGCGACGGGGCCAGCAGATGAACGGCAGCGACGGCCCGCAAGGCGTGGGGATCGACCCATTGGGCCAGTCGTTCGCCGAAGGCGCGGTTGCCCACTTGATCGTGGTTTTGCAGGAAGGTGACGAAGGCGCTGGTGGGCAAATGACGGCTGGGTTCGCCCCGGCGTTGGCCATCGCGGTAGGGCGAGATTTCTCCCTGATACGCGAAGCCCTCGGTCAGCGTCCGGCCCAGATAGGCCAAGGGCGCGGCGGCATAATCACCGTAGTAACCATCGGTTTCCCCGGTGAGCAAGATGTGAGCGGCGTGGTGGAAGTCATCGTTCCATTGCGCGTCGTACAGATGCGGTGAAGCTTCCAGGGTATGGGCGAGAGCGTTTTCACCTCGTTTGTCCGGCTCAGGGCGGAGGCAGGTCGGGCTTAAGCCCGACCTACAAGCTTCCGGCGTGCGGGCCAAATAACGGGCCGCGTTCGCGTCGTTTTCCAGAATCAGGTGAATGTGGCGCTGCTGACTGGGACCGGCCCGAACACGATCCGCCAGTTCTTCCAGGATGTCGGGCCGTGAGTCGTCGGCGATGGCGTGGACCGCATCCAGCCGCAGCCCGTCCAGCCGGTATTCCTCCAGCCAGTACAGCGCGTTGTGGATGAAGAAGTCGCGGACGGCGCGGGCGTTATCGCCATCGAAATTAATGGCCGAGCCCCAGGGCGTGTGATGGCGCTGGCTGAAGAACGGCTGGGCGTAGACGTAGAGATAATTCCCCTCCGGGCCGAAGTGGTTGTACACCACATCCAGGAACACCATCAGCCCCTTGCGGTGGGCGGCGTCGATCAAGTCCTTGAAGTCCTCCGGCGTCCCATAGCTGGCATCGGGCGCGAACAGCAGCACGCCGTCGTAGCCCCACCCGCGCCGACCGGGAAAGTCCGCCACCGGCATGATTTCCAGCGCGGTCACGCCCAGCGCCACGAAGTAGTCCAGCCGGTCCCGTAGGGCGCGGAAGCTGCCTTCCGGGGTGAAGGTACCGACGTGTAGTTCGTAAATGACGGCTTCGTTCCATGGGCGGCCTTGCCAGCCGTCGTCGGTCCAGGCGAAGCCTTCGGGATCGACCACCACGCTGGGGCCGTGTACGTCGTCGGGATTCCAGCGGGATACGGGGTCCGGTACGCACAAGCCGTTGTCGAGGCGGAAGCGGTAGCGGCTGCCGGGTTTGGCCTCGGGGGCGAGGTATTCGAACCAGCCGTCCGGGTGTGGCGTCATTGGGCGGGCTAGTTCGCCGCCCTTCCCTTCCAGCAGCAATTCCACCTGTGCGGTGCCCGGTGCCCAGAGCCGGAAGCGGACGCCCTCGGGGGTTAGGACTGTACCGAAGGGCATGGCATGTTTTGCATGGGGCATATCGACATTCCATTCTTATTGCTCCCACGCTCTGCGTGGGAATGCATCCCCGGACGCTCTGCGTCCCGTGTTGGGGGCATATAGACCGTATCTTTCTGGCCGACACGGATTGCAGAGCGGTCAAGACGGCATTCCCACGCAGAGCGTGGGAACGATCAACGCCCTGCGTGGGAACTATCAATTAAATTAACTCCAACCGATCCTCCACCTGATAAACCAGGCTCACCATCAGCGTCAGGTACTCCCGCAGATGCCGGGTAATCAAAAAATTCTCCCGCACGAACTCCCGCGCCTTCGCCCCCATCTCCCGCCGCTTATGGCCATGGTGCAGCAGATACCGCGCCCGTAGCGCCGCGCCTTCCGGGGTGTTCACCAGGAAGCCGGTGTGGTGGTCGATGACCTGTAGGCGGATGCCGCCGGTGTCGCCGCCAATCACGGGTTTCCCTTTCCACATGGCTTCGGTCACGGTCAGGCCGAAGCCCTCCCGCAAGGATTTCTGCACCACCAAATCCGCCGCCCGCTGCAAGGCGTTGATGGTGCGGTGGGCGTCGGGCGGCAACAGCAGGATGCGCACGTCCGGGTCGTTGTTCGCCGCCCGCTGCACTTCCCCCAATACCGCCTCGCCTTCCGGGTCGTCATCGGCGGTGCCGCCCGCCAGCACCAGTTGCAACGTGGGCAGGAAGCCCTTGGCGATGCGGTACGCCTGAATCACGCCCACCGGGTCTTTGAAGCGGTCGAAGCGCGAGACTTGCAGGATCATGGGCCGTTCCCGGTCGATGCCGAACCGCTCGCAAGCCTCGGCGATGTCCGACTCGGGCAGGTCGATGTTCTTATCGCTTAAGGGGTCGATGCTGGGCGGAATGAGATATTGCGGATGTGGCAGGGATTGGGCGAAGGCCGCCAGGGAAAAAATGCTGGCGTCGTAGCTCTGCACGAAGTTTCTGAGATAGCGCCAGGTGGGCCGGTACGGGTGGCGGATGTCGATGTGGCAGCGCCACACCCAGCGCCCCTGCCGCTGCGGAAAGAACCGCAGCAGCGGGGCCGGTTGCGGGTCGTGGATGAAGACGAGGTCGGCGTCCTCCAGCACCGGGCGCAGGCGCTCGGCGTTGACGGCGTTGACGTCTTCAAAATTCGCCAGCGCCTCCGACGAGATGTTCACCGCGTTGCCTTGCAAGCCGTTATGGAAAGCCTTCGTGCATTTATAGAACTCGGGGTTGCCGGTGATGATTTCCCAATGGGTCTCGATGCCCAGCTCCCGCATGAGCGGCACCAGCTTTTCCAGAATCTCCGCCACGCCGCCGCCCAGCCGGGTGGAATTGACGTGGACCACCTTGAGGTGTTGGAGCAGCAGCGCCAGTTGCCGCAATTGCTCGATGGCGGCGGGGCCGACCACGGCGGCGTAATCATCCAGGGTGTTAGGCATGGCCGGTATCCGCGAGGCAGTCCCGAAATGTGCTGACCAAACAGGCGCGAAGGTCGGCCAGGGAGGTGAAATAGGGGTCGATCTGGCCGAGGCACTGGCTGAGTGCCTGATAGCGCCCGTCGAAGGAATCCAGCCAGACGCGGAAGTCGTCGCGGCATTGCAGGTCGCGGCGGCGGGCGTCGATGAAGTGGTAGAACACGCTGCCGGAAGACATGTCGCCGATATAAGCGGCCAGCGCTTGCGGCTCGTGGAAGCGGTGCTCGGTGCGGAACACCACGATGCGCGAGCGGATGAATTCAAATTGCCGGTCGGGTGGCGTCCAGGCGAGGAATTCCTTCTCGTCCAGCCGTTGTTCGAGGATTTCCACCAACTCCTGGCGGAGGCTTTCCAGGTCGGGATGAATGGCGGCGTCCACCACGCTGAGCCGTTCCGCCAGCACTCGGTCGTGCAGCCCATGCCGCGCCCAGGCGGCGAAGTCGTTGCTGTATTCGCGCTCCTCGAAGCGGGTGTGCAGCAAGCCACCCCAAAAGTGATAGTAAAGGCTGTCGGTGTCGATGGCTAAGAGTTGGTCGCGCAGTTCCTTGAGATTCTGCGCCAGCTTGCCGGTGGCCATGGCGAGCAGGGCGCAATCCTTGATGACGAGCGGCGCGGGGTCGGTGAGGGGCGGTTCCATACGGGTTCTCGGTGGACCGAATGGAGCGACTTTAGCCGGGCGGGCGGGGTTTGGGCATTCGTAACAATCCCTGATTCATCGATTTAAGGATGGGTGGAGCGCAGCCCATCATGCCCTTTAGCCCGAGATGATAGGGTCCGCTGCGCTCCACCCATCCTATAAGCGGTATCCAACACTATGTTTTTCAAACAGGACTCGGTTTAAAAATCTGCGAAACTAATTACCTATCCGCACGGGCAAATATTCCCCATTGCCATCAACGAAAAAGCCCGCACCCCAACCTTAAAGCCCCGGCACTAATCCCGGAACTATTCCCCAGCCAATACCCTACCCAGGTAGGGTATTTTTATACCCGAACCCCAATAAACTCCTCGGTGAAAATAAACCAAAAAACCGGCATTCCCGGCATTCAAGGCTGACATACCCTGATTTCCGACTGGGCATACCCGATACCCGCCCCGGTTTGCGGCTTTTCCAATAACCGACCGCAAGAGGCCACCACTATGCGATCCATAACAACACTCCTGGTCCGGCTGCTCGGCCTCCTGGCGTTCCTCGCCATGGACGCCGCGCTAGCCGCCATCTCCATTAGCCCCATCACCGATTCGGTGCCCTTGGACGGCACCCGGACTTACACCGCCGCAGTCTCCGGCCTGCCCAACACCACCGTCACCTGGTCGGTGAACGGCATTCAGGGCGGCAACCTCATGACCGTGGGCAGCGTCGACGCCACCGGCAAATACACCGCGCCATCCGCCATGCCCCCCGTCAACCCGGTCGCGGTCACGGCCACCGCCAGCGACGGCAACAGCGCTTCGGCCATCGTGACACTGCGCCTGCCCCGTCCTTTGATCAGCAGCGCCACGCCGACGCCGGTGACACCCACCAGCTTCAACGTCGTGGTGAAAGGCAGCCGCTTCTACCCGCAAGTCTGGGCCACCCTGAATGGTCAGCCCGTGACGCTGCAATACCAGTCCACGGGCCAAGTCACCTTGACGGTGCTGTCCCCACCCCAAGGCCAGACCAATCTGGTGCTGTCGAACGCCGCCAATGCCGATTCCGCCGCCTTCAAGCTTTGCCTGACGGGCTGCTATTCCAGCGTGACGCCGACCCCGCCCTACGAACCCGCCGCCCCCGCCGACCCCGTGGACGTGGCCGCCGCCCGGTTCCTGGAGCAGGCCAGCTTCGGCCCGGATGCCGCCTCGCTGCTACAGATGAAGCAACTCATCGGTAGCACCGGCGATGCCACCGCCGCCGCCCACGCTTGGATCGACGCGCAATTGGCCCTGCCGGAAACCACCTACCCGGACGGCACCATGACCATCCAGATGGGCGGTGCCTGGCTGAAAAACATGGCGTCCGCCCCGGATCAATTGCGGCAGCGGACCATGTTCGCCCTGTCGCAAATCTTCGTGGTCTCCACCAACAAGAACACCACCGATAGCGAGTTGCTGCCTTGGGTGCGGCTGCTGTCGCGCAACGCGCTGCGGGCACCGACCAATGAACCGGCCCCCTTCAACAGCCCGTTCTTCAAGCTGATGAAGGAGGTCACGCTGTCGCCGACCATGGGCAAGTACCTGGACCTCGCCAACAGCCGGAGGCCCGGCGGCAACGGTCAGAGCGCCGCCAACGAGAACTACGCCCGCGAGTTGATGCAGTTGTTCACGCTGGGGCTGGTGCAGCTTGATGAATATGGCAACCCCATCACCGATGCCAACAACAAGCCCCTGCCCACCTACGACCAGACCACCATTCAGCGCTTGGCCCTGGCCCTGACCGGCTGGACCTATCCCACCCAGCCCGGCCAAGCCGTTGGTGTCGCCCATTCGCAATACTTCGTGGGAGAGATGGAGCCGCTGGACCAGTACCATGATCAACAGGAAAAAACCCTGTTCCCCGGTGCGCCCGGCGAAACCAAGATCAAGGCGGGCCTGGGTGCCTCGGCGGAATTGGACGAGGCGCTGAAGGCCATCTTCAATCACCCCAATTTGCCGCCCTTCATCGCCACCCGCTTCATCCGGGGCTTGGTCACCAGCAATCCCGACGGCAACTACATCAAATATGTGGCGGCCGCTTCGCCAATAACGGCCAGGGCGTGCGCGGCGACCTCAGGGCGATGGTCCGCGCCACGCTGACCTACCCGGATGCCCGCCAGGACAGCCCCACCGCCAACCAGGGCCATCTGAAAGACCCGGTGACCCATCTGGTGGGTTTCATGCGGGCCATGGGCGCCAATCTCACCGACCCGTCGCCGTTCCAGTGGGAGCTGTTCCTGATGGGCCAGAAGGTGTTGGAGCCGCCCTCGGTGTTCGGCCACTACTCGCCGCTGTACCGGCTGACCTCGCCGGACGGGGCCGGGCTGTTTGGGCCGGAGTACCAGATTTACACACCCGCCCGCGCGGTGCATCGCGCCAATGGCCTGTGGGGCATCCTGAACGCCCAGTCCACCAACACCTCTATTCAGATCAATCTGTCGCCGTTCGCCTCGGTGGCCGACAACCCCAATGTCCTGCTGGATAAAGTCAACGCCACCCTATTCCAGGGGCGGATGTCGCCGGCCCTCCGCAAGACCCTGTACGACACCGCGCTGCCCTATACCGACCTGACCACGCGGGCCAAGACGGTGCTTTATCTCGCGGTCATTTCCAGCGAATACCTGATCCACCGTTAAGCGCCCCAGGAGAATCACTATGAACAGCCACATTCGCGGCGTCTCCCGCCGCCACTTCCTGAAACTCTCCGGCGGCTTGGCCGCGCTGGGCGCCATGGCCCAAACCGGCTTGCTACGGGCCGCCACCACCCCGGTGAGCGACTATAAAGCCTTGGTCTGCGTGTTCCTGGCCGGGGGCAACGATGCCGCCAATACCGTCGTGCCCCGCGACAGCGCCCGCTATCCCGCCTATCAAACGATCCGTGGCCCCAGCGGGCTGGCGCTGACGAGCAGCAAGCTCATGCCGGACTTCGCCGGGGCCAACCCGGACGACACCTACGCCCTGCACTATGGACTGGCGGAGGTGGACCAACTCCGCGCCGCCGGCAAGGTCGCCATCGTGTTGAACCTGGGCAACTTGAACAAGCCGCTCCAAGGCAGTCCGGCACCTGCCAATCTGTTCTCCCACAGCGACCAAACGATCTACGCCCAAGCCGGGACCATTGAGCCCATCGGCTCCGGGTGGGGCG
>NZ_JBTEKS010000133.1:0-10328 GCF_054333355.1 Methylomagnum sp.
CAAAAAAACCGCCCCGTCAGAACAACCATGGGATTTACATGGGGCGAGGACAAGCAAAACGTATTCAAAATAAAGAACACGACAATGCGAAAAATTTGTCCTATTCCGATAAGTCCAATTCTGCTTTTGATGCTGTACTTAATCGTGGCACCGGGCTTGGCCTGCAAACAATCCAGCGGCGCCCCGGATCGTATGAGCATCCTAATCCTACTAGAAAACCGCGACTTCGACGGGCTGGACAAGCTACTGGATAACCTGCAAAAAAAGGCAGAAAAAGATGCCTCCCAGGAAATATATGTTTCCCTCGCCTTTGAAACTTTCAGCGAATCTAAGCTGAACCACGAAGCCATCCTGAATCACTGGGTGGCGATCCATCCCGAATCCTATGCGGCTCACCTCGCTGTAGCCGAATATCTCTGGCATTTTGTTCAAACCCAATGGGTCAACAAAAGCGCCAATCTCTCACCCGAGCAACGCAAGCGGCTGGACAATGGGTTTGGACAGGTGACCCGTCACGTTAAGGCCGCGCTGGCGCTACGCCCACGCTTGGTCGAAGCCCATTATCTGCTACTCAGAACAGCCTTGTTACAGGGCGACAGGGAAGGCGAACGGGCGTACATGCGGCAGGCGCTGCAAGTGGCTCCAAGCAGTTTCCGCATCCGTAGCGCGCACATGCAGGCGCTATCGCCGCAATGGGGGGGATCGCACGAGGCCATGGCGGGTTTCGCCAATGAATCGCAAGCCTACGCCGCCGAAAACCCACGCCTAAAGATGCTATGGGGTTTCATCCCGTGGGATAAGGGGCTGAAGGCAGCCCTGGACGGTGACTACCCCAGAGCCATCGGCTTCTTGTCCGAAGCTATCGAAGCGAGGCAATACGCGACCTTTCACATGGATCGCGCCAAGGTCTATTGCCTCACGAACGATTACGCCAAAGCGCTCGACGACTCCAATGTTGCGCTCAGGCTTTATCCACAAATGCCCGAGGCGCTAGGCAATCGGGCGCGAATCTTGCTCAAGCTGGGCCGGGCCGAGGAAGCCGCCGCCGATCTGGACTTGGTCGCGAAGCTCGATCCCGGCGACCAGATACACAGCGACTCCCCGGAAAACGCGGTCGAAAGCTTCCCATTGAAAGCCTGCGAAGACCAGGACCGTAGTCGGGCCATCAAGTTCTTCGACACAATCTCCAACATCGCCCCCTAAGCAAGCGGCTTAGCGCTCCATCCGTTTCCTCCCTCTCCAGCGGGGAAAGGGTTGGGGTGAGGGGCATTTAAACGGTTTCTCTGCCTTAACCCTTTCAATATGGCGCCCCAAAAGCCAAGACTGGGACAGCCATCAGCTTTGTTAAGGGAAGGAATCCTTTTTTGATCCCCTCACCCTAGCCCTCTCCCGCTGGAGAGGGGACCAAAGCCTCGTTTCACACATAACGCGATTGCCCCAGCCGCCGACCTAGCGGCTTGCATTCCCCCTGCCTCCGGTCCACATTACCGCGCCATGCCCACCCCACCCGATCAGGAGGCCGCGTGCCAAACGCCATTTCGACCCAAGACCCGCAACCCCGCCGGGCGCTCGGCCCGCTGACCTCGGGCGCCATCCTGGCCGGGACGGTCATAGGCACCGGCATTTTCCTGGTGCCCGCCACCATCGCCCGCGAAGTCGGCTCGGTGGGCATGGTGTTCCTGATTTGGGCGGTGGGCGCCCTGTTGTCCCTGGCCGGGGCGTTGACCTATGCGGAACTCGGCTCGACCTTCCCGGCGGCGGGCGGGGAATATGTGTTCCTGCGCCGGGCCTACGGGCCAATCTGGGGCTTCCTGTTCGGCTGGCAACAAGTGGTCATCGGCAAAACCGGCTCCATTGCGGGCATCGCCATCGCTTTCGCCTTGTTTCTCGGTTTCTTCATCGACGGGCTGGATGCGGAATGGCTGCGGCTCGAAACCGGCCTCGGCCTGTGGCGGTTGAACGGGATGCAGCTCGCGTCCATCGCCACCCTCGTGAGCTTGAGCGCCGTCAACGCGCTGGGCGTGGCCTTGGGCGGGGCCGTGCAGGGCTTCCTCACCGCGCTGAAAGTGGGCGCGATTCTGGCCTTGGTTGTGTTGGTGTTTGGCAGCGGCAAAGGCTCCTGGACACACTTCCAAGCGGCGGGCGATCCGATGCCGGGCGGGCCGCTGGAACAAATCACGCGCTTCGGCGCGGCCCTGGCGGCGGCGCTGTGGGCCTATGACGGCTGGAACAACCTGACCATGGTCGGGGCGGAAATCCGCGACCCGCACCGGACCATTCCCCGCGTGCTGATTTTCGGCGTGCTGGGCGTGGCGGCGGTGTACATGCTCGCCAATCTGGCCTATTTCTACGCCCTGCCCTTGGCGGCGGTGCAGCATTCGGAACGGGTGGCCCAGGATGTGGCCCAAACCGTGTTGGGTGGCTTCGGCGGCACGGCCCTGAGCTTGGCGGCGCTGGTGTCCACCTTCGCGGCCTTGAATGGCTCGATCCTCACCGGTGCCCGGATTTTCTACGCCATGGCCCAGGACGGGCTGTTTTTCCGGGGCGCGGCCCGCTTGCATCCGACCCGGCGCACCCCCGTCATCGCCCTGCTCTGCCAATGCCTCATGGCCTGCGGCTTGATTCTGCTGTTCGGGCAGGACAAAGCCGCTTTTGAACGGCTGCTGGATTACGCCCTGTTCGGCACCTGGGGTTTCTACGGGATTACGGTGCTGTCGGTCATCGCGTTGCGCCAACGGCACCCGGAATTGCCCCGGCCTTACTTAACTTTGGGGTATCCGTGGATTCCGCTGCTGTTCGCCCTGGTGGCGGTGCTGTTCTGCCTGAGTATCGCGCTGCGGCGTCCTTATGAAACGGGATTCGGCCTGATTCTGCTGGCCGCCGGGTTGCCCTTTTATTATTTTTGGCGGTCTAAATCCGTGGCATGATGAATTCTTCGTGCGGGTGGGTTTAGGCGCACGCGACACCGGCGACAAATATCAAGCTTCCCACGCTGTGCGCCTAACCCACCCGACGAAAAAACCAATCCACCCCCGGACGGAAGACGCGAACCATGGGACAGGAAATCGGCAAAACCCAATTCTCCGCCGCCGAATTCGAAGCCTTCGGCCACCGGCTGGCGGAGGAAACCGCCCTCCTTTCCGAACTGATTCGGGAAGGCCGCTGCTCGGCGCGCGGCCCCATCACCGGGTTCGAGTTGGAAACTTGGCTGGTGGACGCGGGGATGAATCCGTCGCCCCTCAACGCGGAGTTCCTCGTGGCGTTGAACGACCCGCTGGCCACCCCGGAGCTGGCCCGCTTCAACGTGGAATTCAACAACCAGCCACGCCCCGTGCGGGAGGCCGCGCTGGCCGACCTGTACGCCGATTTGCACGGCCTGTGGGACAAAGCCAGCGCCACGGCGGACGCCCTGGGCCTTAATTTGCTGGCGATAGGCATTTTGCCGACGGTGCGGGAGGCGATGCTGAATCTCGGCAACATCTCCGCCATGAACCGTTACCGCGCCCTCAACGAGCAGATTCTCGGCCTGCGCCAGCAACGGCCCCTCAAGCTGGATATTTGCGGCCACGAACGGCTCGCCAGCCGCCACGCCGACGTGATGCTGGAAGCCGCCGCCACCTCGTTTCAAATCCATCTGCAAGTGCCGCTGGACCAAGCGCGGGCTTATTTCAACGCGGCCCTGCTGGCCTCGGCGCCGCTGGTGGGCGTGGCGTCCAATTCGCCCTTCCTGTTCGGCAAGGATTTGTGGGCGGAAACCCGCATCCCCTTATTCGAACAAGCGGTGGACTCGGGCGGATTCCAGGGTGCCGCCCACGGTCCTTTGCACCGGGTGAGCTTCGGCACGGGCTATGCCCAGCGCAGCCTCGCCGAGTTGTTCGAGGAAAACCTGGCCCATTTCCCGGTGCTGCTGCCCATCGTGTCGGACACGCCGCCGACGCAATTCGCCCATTTGCGCCTGCACAACGGCACCATCTGGCGCTGGAACCGGGCGCTGGTGGGCTTCGACCCGGACGGCACGCCCCATGTCCGCATCGAACATCGGGTGATTCCCGCCGGGCCGACCCTGGTGGACATGATCGCCAACGCGGCGTTTTTCTACGGCCTCGCCGACAGCTTCGTGCGGGAGGAATGGGAACGGGCCATTCCCTTCGCCGTCGCCAAGGACAATTTCTACCAAGCGGCCCGCCATGGCTTGCCCGCCCTGATGACCGACCGCGAGGGCGGCAAGCGGCGGCTGACCGACTGGGTGCTGGACGAGTTATTGCCCGCCTCCGCCGATGGGCTGCGTCACTTGAAGCTCGACGGGGGAGACATCGCCTATTATCTTGGCATCATCGAACGCCGGGTGGCGTCGGGGCAAACCGGGGCCGACTGGCAGCGCCGCTTCATCGCCCGGCACCCACAAGATTTTCACGCCCTGACCCGCGAGTACCTAAACCTACAACGCACCGGAGAACCCGTACATCAATGGCCCCTGTAACGCCCGCCCCCCAACTCGTCGAACTCGACGCCATTCCCGAAGGCTTGCTCGAAATCCCCGCCGACCGCCTGCACACCCTTCTGCCCGGCCCCGCCCTGCTCCACCTGGCCGGCGGGCGGGAGCCGCCGCTGTTCGTGTCGGTGCTGCTGCACGGCAACGAATCCGCCGGGCTCTCCGCCGTGCAAAGGTTGTTGAAAAAATACCGAAACCGGCCCCTGCCCCGCGCCCTGTCGATCTTCTTTGGCAACATCGAAGCCGCCAAGCACGGCGTCCGCCGCCTGGACGGACAGCCGGATTTCAACCGGGTGTGGCCGGGCACGCCCCACGAGCCTTGCGCGGAAACGGCCTTGATGGCGGGCGTGGTTGAAGCCATGGCCCGGCGGAAGGTCTTCGCCAGCATCGACGTCCACAACAACACCGGGTTGAATCCCCACTACGCCTGCGTGAACCGGCTGGATCATCGGTTCTTCCATCTGGCGACGATGTTCAATCGGCTGGTCACGTATTTCACCCATCCCAAGGGCACCCAGACCGCCGCCTTCGCCGCGCTGTGCCCCGCCGTCACCCTGGAATGCGGCAAGTCCGAACACGCCCACGGCGCCGAACACGCGTTCGAATATCTGGACGCCTGCCTGCATCTGGCGGAAGTCCCGGACCATCCCGTGGCCGCTCACGACATCGACCTCTACCACACCCTCGCTCAGGTGACGGTGCGGGAAGACTGCGCGTTCGGCTTTCAGGGCGAGAATCTGGACCTGCTCTTAAATGACGACCTCGACCACCTGAACTTCACCGACTTGGCGGCGGGCACGGACCTGGGCGAAGTGGCCGATCATCTGGACCGCCTGCCGGTGCAGGCCATGGACGAAACCGGGCGGGACGTGGCCGGGGATTATTTCGAGATTCAGGAAGGCCGGTTGGCGTTGAAGAAAAGCCTGATGCCGTCCATGTTCACCTTGGACGAAAAGATCATCCGGCAGGATTGCCTGGGATATTTGATGGAGCGGATCACCACCAGCCTGGGTCGGTAATCACTCCATCAGGACTTACATAAAGCCTTTTGGAAGAAGCCGTGGGATTCACGAAAGGAACCTTGTCGCCGCCAGAAAGTCTCTGAATGGGCCGACATCCGTCGGCTTTACAATTCATAACTACAAAAGGAGGAGCTATGTTTGGCGGCATTATCGCGGCAGCTATTGCCTTCTGGTTTTATCGCACGGCGGAATCACACCGCCTACCCAATTTTCAATGGGCGGTGGCCGGGTTACTTTCTTTCTACATTCCCAATTTCATTTGGAGTCTAGCCATCGCCAAGCCCATGATGAACAACCTGCACGCCCAAAACGCCACGGGCACGGCGGGCATGCTGGGGTATTCGTCGGTGTTTGTCGGCTTGGCGGTCGCACTCGCGGTGTACTTCCTGGTCTTGAAACGGGTCACCGCAAAATCCGCCGGTTAATTGGTGGGTTTTGCACAAGGGGCGGGATTTGCTGCCCGCCCCTTCTCGCCGCCATCGGATGGACGATCAGCCGAATATTCTTCACGCGGCGGGAAATGTCCGGTGGTGATGTTCCCTTCGACTCCGCTCAGGGAACAGCTATCGCCGTTGTCCGATTTGAGGGCATCCATTGCCGTTGGCTGAGCGGAGTCGAAGCCAACACCCCAAGCCGTTCAATTTCGCCCGCGCAAGGCATAAGCATCATCGGCGCAGAGTTCATGTCGATGCCGAACCCCGCCCGTCTATAGTAAACTAGCCAGATGGCACAATATTTTCAGGTACATCCGAAAGACCCACAGCCGCGCCTCATCAAGCGCAGCGTGGACATCATCCGGGACGGGGGACTCGTCGTCTATCCCACCGACTCCTCCTATGCCCTCGGTTGCCGGATGGACAACAAGGACGCCCTGGAACGCATGCGCCGCATCCGCCAGCTTGACGAAGACCACAACTTCACCCTGATTTGCATCGACCTCTCGCAAATCTCCACCTTCGCCAAAATCAACAACGAGGCCTTCCGGCTCATCAAATCACTGACGCCGGGTCCGTTCACCTTCATCCTGTCGGCCACCCGCGAAACCCCCCGCCGCCTCCTGCACCCCAAACGCAAAAGCATCGGCATCCGCCTCCCGGACAACCCCATCACCATGGCCTTGGTGTCCGAATTGCAGGAGCCGCTGTTCAGTTCCACCCTGATCCTGCCCGGCGAGGACGAAGCCATGGCCGACCCCGAGGACATCCGGGAGCGCTTGGAAAAGGAGGTCGATTTGATTATCGACGCAGGGATGGTGCCCTACGAACCCAGCACCATCATCGGCTTCACCGAGGACCGGCCCGAAATCCTGCGCCAAGGCAAGGGCGTGGCCGACAATCTCAAATAACCCCCGCTGACCACCAATCCCTTAACCGATGGAAGAATTAACCACTGTCGGCCGCTTTGCCATTTGGGCGTTGCCGGTCCTGTTCGCCATCACCCTGCACGAAGTGGCCCATGGCTGGGTCGCCAAGCTGCTGGGCGATAAAACGGCGGAAAAGCTGGGACGCCTGTCCCTCAATCCCCTGCGTCATGTCGATCCGGTCGGCACCGTACTGTTGCCGGGCTTGATGCTGGTGTTCACCAACTTCGTATTCGGCTGGGCCAAGCCGGTGCCCGTGGACTGGGGCAAATTGCGCCGCCCGAAACGGGACGTCGGGCTGGTCGCCGCCGCCGGTCCCGGCTCGAATCTGCTGATGGCCGTGGGCTGGATAGCCATCGCGAGGCTCGCCATCCTGCTCAACTTTGGCCTCGTGTCCCGCCCGCTGCTGTTCATGGCGGCGGCAGGCATCTACATCAACATCGTGTTGATGCTCATCAATCTGGTGCCCATTCCGCCGCTGGACGGTGGCCGGATCATGACCAGCCTGCTGCCGCCAAAAATGGCGCAGGCGTTCGCCAAAATCGAACCCTACGGCTTCATCATCCTGATTCTGCTCATCACCACCCACGCGCTGAACGCGATTCTGGGTGGGCCGCTGAGTGTCATGCTGGGCTACTCCCTGGAAACCGCCGGGATTCCGCCGGGCGTCCTGTACCAGTTGTTCGGGAATGGCTAAGCCCCCCGCCGTAGGTCGGGCACGTACTCGTGCCCGACATTTGGACGCACGCGGGGTAGCGCCGGGGATGGGTGCATGCCCGGCCTACGATTGGCCCGCCGCCCCTTCGTCATGAACGCCATCGCCGAGACGGTCGCCCGCCCGGAAGCCATCGCCCTCGTCAAAGGAACCCCGTTCACGGATTTGCCGGAAGACCTCTACATCCCGCCGGACGCGCTGGAAGTCTTCCTGGAAACCTTCGAGGGGCCGCTGGATTTACTGCTCTACCTCATCCGGCGGCAGAACCTCTCGATCATCGACATCCCCATCGCCGACATCACCCGCCAGTACATCGCCTACATCGACATGATGACCGAGTTGCGGATCGAACTGGCGGCGGAGTACCTGCTGATGGCGGCGCTCTTGGCCGAGATCAAATCGCGGATGCTGCTGCCCAAACCGGTGGCGGCGACCGTGGACGAGGACGATCCCCGCGCCGAACTGATCCGCCGCTTGCAGGACTACGAGCGCTTCAAAGCCGCCGCCCAAGACCTCGACGCCCTGCCCCGTTGTGACCGGGACGTGTTCGAGATTGCCACGGACACCAGCGCCATCAAGGTGAACAAGGTCTACCCGCAAGTCGATTTGCAGGAGGTCTTGCTGGCCTTTCAGGACGTGCTGCGCCGCATGAATCAACAGACCAGCCACCGCATCCAGCGGGAACCGCTGTCGGTACGGGAGCGCATGTCCGGCATTCTGGTCCGGTTGCGGACGGAGCTGTTCATCCCCTTCGCCGAGTTGTTCGAGCGCAAAGAGGGCCGCCCCGGCGCCGTGGTGTCGCTGCTGGCGATACTCGAATTGTCCAAGGAACGGCTGATCGAAATCCTTCAGGACGAGCCGCTCGGGCCGTTACAAATCCGCGCCGCCGCCGCCTCCGCCAGCCCCGCCGACTGACGTGCAACTTAAAGCCATCATCGAAGCCGCGCTGCTGGCGGCGGGTCGGCCCGTGGCGCTGACCGAACTGCAAAGCCTGTTCGTCGAGGCCGAGCGCCCCGAGCCGCAGGCATTTCAACGCGCCTTAATTGAACTGGCCGAGGATTGCCGGCATCGGCCCGTCGAATTGAAGCAGGTGGCGAGTGGCTACCGGCTGCAAGTCCGGGAAGCCTTCTCGCCGTGGGTTTCCAAGCTGTTCGAGGAACGCCCGGCCCGCTACTCCCGCGCCTTCCTGGAAACCCTCGCCATCGTCGCCTACCGCCAGCCGGTCACACGGGGCGAGATCGAGGACATCCGGGGCGTGGCGGTGAGTTCCAATATTGTCAAAACCCTGTTGGAACGGGGTTGGGTGCAATCCGTCGGCCACAAGGAAGTGCCGGGCCGTCCGGCCCTGCTTGCCACCACCCGGCAGTTTCTCGATTATTTCAACCTCACCAGTCTGGCCGATCTCCCGCCGTTGCGGGAATTCATCGACCGGCTGGACCTAGCCCTTCCTGAACCCGAACCCGATGACGACTCACAGGCCAGCCCCCATGCGGACACCCAAGCACCGATCCAACCCGCCCAACCCACCGAGTAAACCCGCCTTGCCCGCGCCGCCGCCCGCCGACGAGGCCGGTGAGCGCCTGCAAAAAGTCCTGGCCCGGTTGGGGTTGGGTTCCCGCCGCCAGGTCGAGGAATGGATACAGGAAGGCCGCGTCACCCTGAACGGCAAGCCCGCGCAGTTGGGCGACCGTTGCCGCCCGAACGACCGGGTGACACTCAACGGTCGGCCCATCGACATGGCTGGCCGCTCGGAGGAGCCGACCCGCGTGCTGCTGTATCACAAGCCCACCGGCGAGGTGGTGACGCGCCGCGACCCGGAGGGCCGTCCGGTGATCTTCACTCAGTTGCCGCGCCCGACGCGGGGCCGCTGGATCGCGATTGGCCGCTTGGACATCAACACCCAGGGCTTGCTGCTGGTGACGACCAATGGCGAATTGGCCAACCGGCTCATGCATCCGTCCCGCGAGATTGAGCGGGAATACGCGGTGCGGGTGCTTGGCCCGATCAGCGATGCGGTGCTGGACCGGCTCACTCAGGGCGTGACCTTGGAGGATGGCCCGGCCCGCTTTGAAACCATCCGGGTCGCTGGCGGGGAGGGCGCGAACCGTTGGTTCCACGTCACCTTGCGGGAAGGCCGCAACCGCATTGTGCGGCGGCTGTGGGATTCGCAGGGTGTGACGGTGAGCCGGTTGATCCGGGTGCGGTTCGGCGGGCTGGAACTGCCGCCGCGTTTGAAGGCCCGGACGTTTGTGGAGCTTCCGCCGGAGCAGGTGGCGGCGTTGATGGAGTCGGTGGAGTTGGTGTCGGATCAGCCGGTGGCGAAGGAGCGGGAGCGGCCTAAAGCGGCGGGGAGGCCGGGGGACGGGGGACGAAGGGGTGGAAGGCGGTAGTTTGGTGCCATAGACCGGGTTGGGACTTTGTGGAAGCCCAATTTATTCTCCGCTGGTGCTGGGTTTCGTTCCTCAACCTAGCCTACTGCGCTCGCTTGAAATCACGTATTAACCTCATTTTCAAGGTATCGCTAATAGCGTTTCTTGGGAATTGGTGTTATGCGGGAACGCCCCCTCATGCGCAAGAAAACCAAAGTTGCAATGATTCAATCATTGAGACTATTGAGCATTTCCTGAACATCAATGAGTTCAAAATCCCGACGCAGTTTCCGCAGGAAGGCATAGTTATCGCGACCGCCTGCAAGGTTAATCCAGCCAACCGAAAAACAACCATTGCCGCGATTGCTTA
>NZ_JBTEKS010000134.1:0-10317 GCF_054333355.1 Methylomagnum sp.
TTGGGCGCCTCGCCCGCCGCGACCTGGGTGGGCGTGTAGAAATACAGGAGATTCTTCTGGAACGCGGTCAGGCCCAGGCCCGCCGCGACGCTGACGCCCAACAGAATCAATCCCACCACGATCATGCGTTTGCGGCGTGGGGTCATGCTTTCCTCCTTTCCTGTTTCAGACGGCGGGCGATGCCGTCTTTGACTTCCACGTTCCGCAGTAAAGGCAGAACGATGTTCAACACCAGCACCACGGCCATCAGGCCATAGGAGGTCCATACGTAAAAGGCGTAGCCGCCCATGGAGAAAAACTGTTGCCAATTCATCGTGAGGTTATCGGGGGGTCGGATTCATTCAGGAAGGAATCGTTAATGCGAAGGGAGGGCTAGGTTCTGTTGACGTAAGCGAAGCCAGATCAGTGACGTAGGGTGGATAAGCGAAGCGCATCCACCCAACCAAGGCGGCGGATGCGCTCCGCTTATCCGCCCTACCCTGACTTACGTTTTTTATGGGCCGCGGCTAACCATCTGTTTCAAAACGCCATTTTCCTCTATGCCAACAGAGTCTTACGTCAACAGAACCTAGATTAAACCATATAGCCGAATTCAGTGGCCGTCTCCTTGGAATGCGGCATATGGCATACGGTTCCTGGGTCATTTCGCGCATCGCTTAATGGAGTCCCAAATGGCGCGGTGTTCGGGGCTTGGGTCCGGCGATGCAAGCAAAATGAAGGCCAGAACTCGAAGCGCACTTTCAATGATGAGCGCCCCGCCGGGTCCATGCGCCGAAGTCCGCGATTGCGGTTATCATGCGCGTCTTTCCGACGACGCCCAGGGGCGGAGTGATTCCAGCCAAGATGGATTTTTCTTCCTTTCTGCCAGCCACCGGCACCTTCCTGCTCTCAGCCTTTATGACCCACGCCGTGCGCGGCTATGCCCTGCGCCGACTGCTAGACGTGCCGAACGCCCGCAGTTCCCATCTCGTGCCGACGCCGCGTGGCGGTGGCGTGGCGATTGTGGCGGGGTTCGCGCTGGCTATCGTTTATCTGTACGGACGGGCGCGGCTGCCCTTCGATTTGCTCATGGCGCTGGCGGGTGGCCTGCCGGTGGCGGCAATGGGATTCTGGGACGATCACGGCCATGTGTCGGCCCGCCTGCGCCTGTTGGTTCAGGTCGCGGCGGCGGCTTGGGCGGTTTACTGGCTGGGTGGACTCGAATCGGTGACGGTCGCGGGTGGCCGGTATGATCTGGGTTGGTTCGGTCATGCGCTGGCGGGGTTGTTCGTCGTGTGGCTGCTGAACCTGTTCAATTTCATGGACGGCATTGACGGCATTGCTGGCATGGAAGCAATCTCTGTGGCTTTGATGGCGGCTTTTCTGGCCGTGGCACCGGGCGCTGGCGTGGTTTTGCTGGCTTTGGCGGCGGCGGCGGGTGGCTTCCTAGTGTGGAATTGGCCCCCGGCGAAAATCTTCATGGGCGATGTGGGCAGCGGCTGCGTCGGCTTCTTGTTGGGCGTGCTCGCCCTGCGGATGGCGGCGACCAGCGAGCTTAGCTTGGTGGTTTGGCTGATCCTGCTGGGCGTGTTTTTCGTTGACGCCACCCTGACCCTGCTGCGGCGTATGGCGAGCGGGCAGCGCTGGTACGAGGCCCACCGCAGCCACGCCTATCAACACGCCGCCCATCGCTGGGCCAGCCACCGGCGGGTGACGCTGGCGGCGCTGGCGCTTAATTTGGGCTGGCTCTGGCCTTGGGCAGCCGTGGCCGTGGCGTGGCCGCGTTGGGAAATCGTCGTGTTGATGGTGGCCTATGCGCCCCTGATCGGATTGGCATTGCGGCTGGACGCCGGTAAATCCTGAGAGGAATTCAAGCCGATGGCATTCAAGTTTCGCTCCCGCACCGTGATCTTCATCCATGACCTCGTCATGGTGGCCCTGGCTTGGCTGGGCGCGTTCTGGCTGTATTTCAACCTGACCCTGCCACCCCCGGCGGAAGCCCGCGCCGCGTTGCAAGGCTTGCCCGTGGCGCTCTTGATTCAAGCGCTGGTGTTCCGGCAGTTCGGGCTGTACCGGGGCATCTGGCGGTTCGCGTCGTTGCCCGATTTGATCCGCATCGGCAAGTCGGTCGCCATCGGCGTCGCGCTGATTGCCGTGGCCCTGTATTTCATCAATCGGCTGGCGTGGGTGCCGCGCTCGGTGCTGCCGCTGTACGTGGTGCTGCTGGTCATGCTGCTGTCGACGCCCCGGCTGATCTACCGGGTTTGGAAGGACCGTGGCATGGCCCTGACCACGGGTCAGCGGACCTTGATCGTAGGAGCGGGGCGGGCGGCTGAACTGCTGATCCGGGATTTGCTCGGAGCGCGGGAAACCCTGTTCGCGCCGGTCGCCCTGGTGGACGACGACCCCCGCAAAAAAGGTAGCGAAATTCACCGGGTCCGGGTCAAGGGGCGTTGCGAGAATATTCCCCGCCTGGTGGAGAAGCTCGGCATCGAAGTCATTTTGATCGCCGTGCCCTCGGCCTCGGACCAGGAAATGCGGCGGATCGTCGAAATCTGCGAGGGCGTGGGCGTGCCTTTCCTCACCTTGCCGTCGGTGCGGGACATGCTGTCCGGCCAATCCACCGGGAACCTCCGCGAAGTCTCCATCGAAGACCTGCTGGGCCGGGCGCCGATCCGGCTCGACCGGCAGGCGGTGCAGTCCCACATCGAGGGCAACCGGGTGTTGGTGACGGGCGGCGGCGGCTCCATCGGCTCGGAGTTGTGCAAGCAGATCGCCCGCTTCGCCGTGGACGAGCTGATTATCTTCGAGCGCTGCGAGTTCAACCTGTATCGGATCGAACAGGCGTTGCAGCGGGATTTTCCCAGCTTGCGATTCACCGCGCTGCTGGGCGATGTGACCGACCAGGGGGCGGTCGAATGGGCGATTTCCCGGTATCGGCCCAAAGTTATCTTCCACGCCGCCGCCTATAAGCACGTCCCGCTGTTGCAATATCAGGTCCGGCAAGCCGCGCTGAACAATATCATCGGCACGCGGATCGTGGCCGAAGCGGCCATGGCCGTAGGGGTGAAGGAATTCGTGCTGATTTCAACCGACAAGGCGGTCCATCCCGGCAACGTCATGGGGGCCACCAAGCGGGCGGCGGAGATGATGGTGCAGAGCCTGAACGGCGTCACCGCCACGCGGTTCATCACTGTGCGGTTCGGCAATGTGCTGGATTCGGCGGGCAGCGTGGTGCCGCTGTTCCGTGAGCAAATCCGGGCGGGCGGCCCCGTCACCGTGACCCACCCGGAAGTGACCCGCTACTTCATGACCATCCCCGAGGCCTGCCAACTCATCATGCAGGCGGCGGCGGTGGGACAGGGCGGGGAGATCTTCGTGCTGGACATGGGCGAGCCGGTGAAAATCGGCTACCTCGCCGAGCAGATGATCCGCCTCAGCGGCAAGCGGCCCGGCGAGGACATCCGCATCGAATACATCGGGCTGCGGCCAGGGGAGAAGCTGACCGAGGAGTTGTTCCTCGAACACGAGCGCCCCATTCCAACGGCCCACCCGAAGCTGCAACTCGCCAAGTCGATTATTTTGGATCACCGGGTCATCCGCAAAAGTGTCAGCGAACTGGCCGAATCCTGCCGCTTGTTCGACGAAAGGGCTATTTTGCGGCGGCTCCGGGCGCTGGTCCCGGAATTTGAGGTGTCACCGGAGGCTTTCGAGGACGGGGCCGAGTCCAGTGCCGGGCAAGGATTAGCGCAAGCGCAGAGGACGCTTGTTTTGTGAGGCAAGTTCCAGTAACATGCACGGCTTTTCATGCAACGCCATAGTTTTGGAGCGGGCAGTAATGAAGACTTTTAGCGCGAAGCCAGCCGAAGTTAAACGCGACTGGTATCTGATTGACGCCGACGGAAAGACGCTTGGTCGGCTTTCCACTGAAGTTGCGCGTCGTCTGCGCGGCAAGCACAAGGCCGAGTACACGCCGCACGTTGATACCGGCGATTACATTGTCATTATTAATGCCGAAAAAGTCCGCGTGACCGGCAATAAAGAACTCGACAAGGTTTACTACAAGCACACCGGCTACATCGGCAACATGAAGTCGGTCACCTTGGGCAAGCTGCGCCAGACCCACCCCGAACGCATCATCGGGACCGCCGTGCAGGGCATGCTGCCGAAGAATCCGCTGGGCCGCGCCATGTTCCGCAAGCTGAAGATCTACGCGGGCACCACGCATAACCATCAGGCCCAGCAGCCGAAGTTGCTGGAAATCTAAGAACGAAATCGAGCTGGATCAACCATGGCACAAACGCAGAATTACGGAACCGGTCGCCGCAAGTGCGCGGTGGCGCGGGTTTTCGCAAAAACCGGAAGCGGACGCATCGTCGTCAACAATAAGGTATTGGAAGACTATTTCGGTCGTAAGACCGACCAGATGGTGGTGCGCCAGCCGCTGGAACTGGTCTCTTTGCTGGATAAAATGGACGTGACCGTGACCGTCACTGGCGGTGGCCCCTCCGGTCAGGCTGGCGCCATTCGCCATGGTTTGACCCGCGCATTGATTGAATATGACGAAACCCTGCGTCAGGCCCTGCGCCGCGCTGGCTACGTCACCCGCGACGCCCGCGAAGTGGAACGTAAGAAGGTCGGTCTGCACGGTGCCCGTCGCCGTCCGCAGTACTCCAAGCGCTAATTGGCTCGTTTGAAGGTTTATTGGGGGATCGTCTAGCGGCAGGACTACGGACTCTGACTCCGTCAACCTAGGTTCGAATCCTAGTCCCCCAGCCAATATAAACAAAGCCTTACGGGAAACCGTAAGGCTTTTTTATTTCCCATGGGGCACTCGTGGGGCACTCACCCGCCACAAACCACGATAAAGCCCGCCTTGAACCCTTCCCGCTGATTTAACTCTTTGCCCCCCTGAACTACGGGACAAAAGCCACAAAAGTGCCCCGTGCTGCCTCATGATTTTTGATAAATGCCCCACCAGTGCCCCACTGAAACAAGGAAAGGATTCTAGTCTTTTATAAATCAGCAACTTATTGATTTAGGTTGAAGGATTTAACATCCTTCATTGTTGATTATCGGCTTTTGTTGTAACCTTTTGTGAAGGGTGGGCCGAACGTGTTGCTACCACGTTCGACCCTGACCCGTACACTTTGGGGCACAAGGTGGGGGCCGTCCACATTGTACCGAACCCGCCCGCGCCTATGCCCCAAGCTTCAACCCGCGCAAGCCATAAGGGGCACATCATGGCAAACATCGAAAAACGCACATCGCAAGACGGGAAAACTTCCTACCGGGTGAAAGTTCGCCTGAAAGGCTACCCGGCACAATCCGCCACCTTTGAACGCCTGACCGATGCAAAAAAATGGGCTTCCGCAACGGAAAGCGCCATTCGGGAGGGCCGTTACTTTGTAACGTCTGAATCAAAGAAAAGAACGCTTAACGACCTGATAGCCAAATACCGGGC
Source organism: Methylomagnum sp. (assembly GCF_054333355.1). NCBI lineage: Bacteria > Pseudomonadati > Pseudomonadota > Gammaproteobacteria > Methylococcales > Methylococcaceae > Methylomagnum > Methylomagnum sp. Next base: position 5,444 of record NZ_JBTEKS010000134.1, read on the forward strand.
GGAAGTTCTGCCTACCCTGAGAAGCCGAGCCGCCCGCGCTGTTCATTTGGATTGGTGGGAAGCGCAGTTGGGTGAATACACCTTGGCGGACATCCGGCCTAGCCTGATAACCGAGACGCGAAAGAAGCTTTTCGACAAGCCTACGCGGCGTGGAACGCCGGTAAGCAATTCGACCGTCAACCGCTACGATGCCACCCTAAGCCACGCCTTTACCGTCGCTATGAAGGAATGGCAGTGGGTGGAAGACAACCCTTTCCGAAAGATCAAGACGCTGAAAGAGCCGGAAGGGATTGTTCGGTTTTTGAGCGACGAAGAACGCGAACGTCTCTTAGCCGAGTGCCGCGCCCATAGCGAAGACCTGTACACCATTATCGTGCTGGCACTGAGTACCGGGGCACGCCGCAATGAAATCATGGGGCTTACATGGGCAGATGTGAACCTGAAAACCGGATTACTGACATTCACTAAAACCAAAAATGGAAACCGCCGCACGGTCCCGATTACCGGGCACGCGCTGGAATTGGTGAAAGAAGTCGCCATCCGCCGCCGCTTCCAAAGCGAATACCTTTTTCCGGGGCGTCACACGGGGCAACCCATGGCGATAGAAAACATTTTTCAGGCTGCTTTGAAGAGGGCGGAAATTAAAGATTTCCGATTCCATGACTTACGGCATTCCAGCGCGAGTTATTTGGTTATGGCCGGGGTGGATATGCGAACCGTAGCGGAAATCTTGGGGCACAGCGATTTGAAAATGACCCACCGCTACGCCCATTTGAGCCGCGCCCATGTGTCGGAAGCCGTGGGGAAATTGGACGGTGCGATATTTGGGAAGTGATTTTTGGATAGGCCGAAAGCCGGGACAAAAGCCACAAAAGCACCGGTCGCCGAAACCTTAGTTGCAGCCCAAGATCAACGAAAATACCGAGGCATTATTAGTATGGGTATCTGGATAGTTTCGGCTTTTTTTGCACTTATTGGATTATCCGGGTTAGCCGGTGCCGATACTTATCAATATATCTCAAATTCAACCATCAATGATTCTAATGAAAACATTGAAGACCTACGAAAAAGCGCAGAACAGGGTAACATTAAGGCACAGATAGAATTAGGGTTTAGGTATTCGCTAGGGAAAAACATTCAAAAAGACGATATTGAAGCATCAATGTGGTTTCGGAGAGCCGCCGATCAGGGAGATGCAGCAGCCCAATTCTGTCTTGGGCTTTTATATATTAACGAGTCTGGCTTAACTCATAATTATTCAGAAGCAGTAAAGTGGCTTAAAAAATCAGCTGACCAAGAATATCCTTTAGCGCAAACCAGACTTGGAAGTCTATATTTTGATGGACATGGTTTTCCTCGCGACTACAACCAAGCTTTTAAATGGTATAGAAAGGCTGCCGAGCAAGGATATTCAATAGGTCAATATAATCTAGCGCTTATGTATTATGGCGGGCATGGAGTACCGCGAAATTACGTCGAAGCCGTTAAATGGTATAGAAAGGCTGCTGATCAGGGCCATTCTTTAAGTCAAAACAATCTTGGTTTTATGTATTTCAATGGGCATGGTGTGGAGCGTGATTATGTATTGGCATACATGTGGACATCCTTGGCATCTGCAAATGATGAAGAACACTCCAAGCAAGCACTCAACACCATTGAAAGCAAGTTGACTCCTAAACAAATTGATCAAGCCCAACGATTGGCAAAGGATTGGAAGCCGCTACCGAAGTGGTAGGTCATTGCCAATACTAATTTTAGATAAAAAATTTTATAGAAATAAATGGTGATAAATTGACTAGGGGATTTGTTCCGCATAATACCGCTTTACAGATACTTTTCGATAAATATAAGGCCACGCCGGAAGAATTCGCTGTTTGGGTTTTTATGGCTGAGCTGACGACTTTCGACAGGCACGGAAAACCCGCCGGGAAGCACAAGTTTCTGCCGGAAGCTTTTTTCAGGCTATCAGATATTGAGGCATTCGATCCAAACACTGAGAACATGACGGGCCGCTGGCTGACATTCCCCCAGTTAATGACAAGATGGCTTGGCGGCACTCATAAGTTTACCCCGGCACAATTGCGCGGGATAATTCAAAGCCGGGTTGATGAAGCCAAGCGAGAAGGAAACGGGTTGGCTTCCCCTGATAAGCAAACCGGAATTTTAACGCCGTGTTGCCCGGTGAAAGGTATCGCCGAGAAGATTGAAGACGCCATTTTTCAACTAAGGCAAATTGAACGAATTGAAGCGGACCATCCTGAGTTTGTGCCTATTTCCTAAATTTCGCAAATGACCTGCCTGAACATCTCGATCACTGGAATATAGTTGAATTATGGGCAATGGATCGAAGTGGAACCCTAATTCTCGATAGGGATGAATTATCAGGGGCCATAGAATCAGCGATATTAAAAGGGACGCTTCGCGCTTCCGATATTGCCGTTTGGGACAGGAAGGAACTTGGGGGAACCCGTTCCATCAAGAATGAACCAGCAAAAATAATGCAGATTCGGGAGAGTCGGCTTGATGGGCACTGTGTGGATTATTTCTTTGTGCCCGCTGATTTCCGGGCATGGCTGGAAAAGTCGAAGCAGTGGCCTTTAAGGCATGAGTGCCTTTTGAATAATTGGTTTGGCCCTATTAATAGCCCAAATTTTGAGCCAAAAGCAGCAGTGCAAACCGAGCCGAACCGGCAGCCTTATGGCCGCCGGGATCTTCAAATTCGGGCAATTTTGGACGTTATCACGGAAATGAATTTCAACCCGAAACGGATTCCCGAAGGTGAAAAAAGAACCATCGAAAGCCGCTGTCTTGAAAATATCAATCTGTTTTCCAAAGACGGTTTTAAAAGGGCATGGCAGGAAGCCAGAAACCGAAACTTGATTGAGGTCGAAGGCATAGAAAAATACCGCCCTTCCCGAAGTGGGCAGTAAGTGGGCACAAAAAGCCCACAGTGCCCACACTTCCAAGCCCACTAGGGGCACTGCTTAAGCTTTCGCACAACCCGGCACGATACCGCCGGGGCTTGTACAACAAACCGCGAAAGGTTAAGCCATGTCAGAAAATCAAACCCGCCTTATCCCCGTTCCCGATTGGACAAAGTTCCACCCCTGGCCCCCGATTGGCGGGCTTCGCCATTTGATTTTCAACGCCGAAAGCAACGGCTTTAAAACCGCCTTCAAGCGGGCGGGCCGTCGCGTGTTGGTGGATGAAGCCGAGTTCTTCAAGTGCGTCGAACGACAGAACGGCGGGGGCTAACCGTGAAGCCCCGCCGCTTGTTGAGTCAGAGGATTGGTTTAGCCCTTCCCTTGACCGTGAATATACCCGCCCGGCATACTGCCCACGCTTTGGACGCATCCGGGGCCGGGCGTGGAAACCCGAACAGCATAGGCGCAACAGCGCCACCCCTCCCGGTTCGGGCGCTTTTTTTACGCCCGAAATCTGTCTATGGCGGGCTGGGCGAGGCACGCGCAAGCGTGGCCGGTTCCTATGTGCCGGTTTTCCACCCTCGTCTAGCCCGTCGCCCATCTGCCGTGGAAAGCGGACGCGACGGCTCCACCCAACATAGGAGCCTTCCCATGTCTCAGCACACCTATGGGCGAAATCCGCCCAAAATCCGCCAAAACCACGCCGAAACGCTCAAAGCGACCCTTCCGCCCGCGACGTTCTACCGCGCCGAATTGCCCGCCCCGCCCATCTGGAAACGGGCCGGGGGCTGGGTGGATGGGGGCTTGTGCCCGTTCCATGCCGATGAACACGCCGGAAGCTTCCGGGTGTGCCTCGATTCCGGGGCGTTCCGGTGCTTTTCCTGTGGTGCCCATGGCGCGGATATTCTGGCTTTCACCATGCAACGCCATGGGCTGGCCTTCCGTGACGCTTTGGCGCTTATCCGCCGGGAATGGGGGCTGTGATGAAAGATTTACCCAAACGATTCAAAGGCAAGCCCTTGGTATGGGCGTGGCCCTACCGCCGCGCCGATGGGGAGGTGTTCGGCTGGGTGGGCCGCTACCAGAAGGACAGCGATAAAAAAGACATCGTGCCCTTTTTCACCCGCGACGGTTCCGGCTGGAAATTCGGGGCCGCACCGGACCCGCGCCCGCTGTTCGGGCTGGACTATCTGGCCGCTGTGGCAGAGCGCCGCGCCGCGCTGGTGCCGGAAGGCGAGAAATGCGCCGCCGCCCTGCAATCCTTGGGGCTGTGCGCCGTGGCGTCCCAAGGCGGAAGCGGGGCCGCTGACAAGGCCGATTGGGGGCCGCTGTCCGGCTTCGCTACGGCCTTGCTGTTGCTCGACAACGATGCACCGGGGGAACGCTACGCCCGCGCTGTGTGCGCCGCGCTGTCGGCCTTGGATGCGCCGCCCGCGCTGTTCTTGGTGCGCTTGCCGGGATTGGCGGACGGGGGCGACGTGGTGGACTGGCTGCAAGCCCGCTGTCCCGGCTGGAATGGCTTCGACCCGGTGCCCGAATCTGAACGGGAACGGCTGTCGGAAGACCTTAACGCCATTCTGCGGGAATTGGCCGAACCGCCGCCCGCCGAATGGACCACGCCCGCCACGGGGGGCGATTGGCCCGCGCCGATACCCTTGGACGCCGCCGCCTTGCCGGAATGGCCGGGGGATGTGTTCTCCGAGACGGTTCAAGCCTTCGTGTCGGCACTGGCGGAAGCCACCGAAACGCCCCCGGAATTGCCCGCCCTGTTCGCCTTGGCGGCACTTTCGACCGCCGCCCATGGCAAGTATCAGGTTTTGGTGAAGCCGGATTATTTCGAGCCGGTGAACGTGTGGACCTGCCCCGCGCTGGTGCCCGGAAGCCGCAAAAGCGCCGTCAAGAACGCCATTACCGCGCCGCTGCAAACCTGGGAACGGGACAAGCGGGCCG
>NZ_JBTEKS010000135.1:0-10173 GCF_054333355.1 Methylomagnum sp.
CTGGAAACCGCCTGCTGGTTGGTTAAAACCGTTGGGTTGACTGAGTGGCGGGGTTGGTTTGAGCCATTTCCGGGGCTGCGGCCCGATGGGCGTCCGGGGCGGGCCGATTTCAGCCCGTGGACGAATCACTGGCCCGATCCGGCGAAAACCCCGGAATTGGCCGAAATCCGTATCGGTGGTTATTTGCCGGATAACCGGCTCGGCGGATGCCATTTGGTTCAGGACGATGATGGGGCGGTGCGTTGGTTCGCGTTTGCCGAGAGGCGATTCGACGGGGCTGTGATCAAACAGGTTGAGAAGATTCCCGCCTACCGGGTCTTGCAGCGCCAAGACGCGGAGCGGCGTTTTTTTAGCAAGGGCCATGTGCCGGATTGGTTAAAAAAACAGGAAAAATCCGGCAGGTTGGAATTAGTGGAATATTGGCGGGGCGACACGCTTTTGGCGTGGCTGGTGGTGGATGCTAATAAGGGGGTAAAGCCATGATCCGTGGAAAAATTAAGAAATATTTTAGCGATAGGGAATACGGTTGGATCGAAGCTTTAGACATCCCCGAACAAGAATTTAGCTTTCAACTTCGTGACTGTGAAGGGTGGGTTCCTTATCGCCACGCGGACTGCGAATTTGTAATCCACACAAACCCAAACAGCGGTAAACAGTTCGCGAGGACTGTCCGCCCCTTGGAAGGGCACAGAAAATATCCAAGACCGGCTCAGCCTATCGAACAGGCAGCGCCGCCGACGCCCCGACAATCTGTCTCCAATTCCGACGGCAATCCTTATCACTTCGCCGACATCGACCTAACCCTAGCGGTTACCGACGCGCCCATCTGGCATAACGGGGAAGATGCTCAAGATCGCCACACCGGCAAACTCCGCATTTCTCTTCGTGCCTTGACGCCGATATTGGTGGGAGCCACGCAATATAAGCTCAAAGAGGCTTGCCCAGGAATCAAGCCTGATGGGGTAAATGGCGACAAAAATATCCTGCAACCTTTCCGGCTTACGGACGATGTGCGCCGGGTTGCTTTATCGGGAAAGTCCCTTAACGGTATGATCCGTCACAGCCTCGGCGCGTTACTATCGGCCCCCATGGAGCGGGTGGCGGAGCGGGTATACTCATATCGACCAGCTTTGGCCCCAACTTCACGGCCAACAGACCGGCTTCGCTTATTACCAGCCGTTATCGACGGGTGGAAAAATAGTGGCGAACTCCGGGTCAAGATTTTGCGGGATATTCAATATGTTTACTTTTCTCGGGGAGATGCCATCGAAAGTCGATGTGAGGCGCTCAAACAAGCCAATAATTTAGGAATAAACATTAATTTGGAAAATGCCGACGCCTATTCTGCCAAGGGATTTAAGCAATATTTTGAAGAAGTTTCGAATGCCACATTGGGAAACGGCCAGATTTTTTCATATGTGGGCGGTATTGATTCCTGTGGTGAGCTACATAAGCAATTCCGGGATAACCCCGATGCGCATTTACACAAATTTGTCGCTATTTCCACAAATGACTTAAACGATGCGGAAAAGAAACTCATTGGCCAACCTTGCATAGACCACTACCTCGCCAGTCTGGAGCAACTAGCAGATGATAAAACTGGCCATTTGATGAAAGGGCACCCCTTGCTCCACGGCGACGGTTCCGACGCAATGATTCATAAAATTCAAAAAGCGCTCAAACAGCAAGCCGACTTATGGCGAGACCGCTCCCCCGCACTCAAGAACCAACTCATATACGTCGAAGTAGACCAAAACTTTGAAATCCGCAGCTTCGGCCACAATTTCCACTACCGCTGGCGCCATGTGGATTCCGTGCGCCTACATCACGGACAACCCCGCGCCATCCTTCGGCCACTCGATAGCGAGTCCACGTCGGGGGATAAGGACAACACTCCCCCCGCCCAACTTTCCGGTGCCCGCCTATTCTGCGGCTACGTTTCCCGGCGCGAAGACTCGAATCCGGGGCAAGAAAGCGGCAGCGACAACATCGGCACGGGCCGCCATCAGCGTTTGAAAGGCCGCATCGGCTGCGGCTTCGCGGTCGAGCATTTAAAAGACGGCAAGTTGTCCGATCAACAGCGTTTTCTGCCCGGCACGGAAAACAGCCGCTTCCTTGTCCCCCTCAAAACGCTGGGTATGCCGCGCCCCAGTGCCGTGGAGCATTACCTCCGCCAGCCGGACGCCGCCACCATCAAGGCTAAACGTCACGGCGATGGCGCGGGACTCCTGACCTATGGCGACTTACCCGGCGACGCCGCGGACACGCCGGGCGAACTGGCCGGGCGGAAGTTCTACCGCCACCAGCCGGACGCGGCGAATCCAGAAAAGCACGAAGATTGTTTCATCGACAAAGCCAAAATTGCTGACACCCAATCCACCCTGGCCCGCTTCATCAGCCAACCCGGCACGGAATTCCGCTTCACCCTGGATTTCCAGGACTTGCGGGATTGGGAGTTGGGGGCGTTGTTGGTCACGGTGTTTCCGGCGGTCTACTTCTCGCCGCTGGTGGAAAAGCTGGCGGCGGATGAAACACAGGGCGCGGCCATCCATGACTTGCAAGTCAAACTGGCCCGCTTGGCGGAAAAAGCCTCGGAGAAAGACCAGCCAACCTTGGCCCACAAGCTGGGTTATGGGCGACCGTTGGGGTTGGGCAGCGTAGCCTTGTGCCTGGATCGCGTGGACCTATTGACGGAAGACAGCGGGCGTCCCGCATTGAGCGAAACCAAAGGGGGCGACTTCGATGCCAGCCTCTATATCGAAGCGTTTGCGGGGAAGCTGCTGAGATTCTCGAACCCGATAGATTTATCCCGCCACTTGGAACGTTGGGCGGCGGTGCATCGTTATGCCGGATTGACGCGGGCAGCTTACCGGACGGCCCGGACCACCGAGAATCATCAGACGGTCTGGCGGATCTACGCCCATCACACCGACATTCGCAAAGGCCACATGAAAGGGCGCCGCCAACAGACGAACCAGCCGGGCCGGGATAAACGCGCCCTGCCCGAACCCAACCTGAACGGCCTACTGGAAACCTGAGAAGCTGTCTGGCAAAAGAAAATCGGGTAGAGTCAAGCCCCCCTTTTCTTGAGAGAGACCCCCCCGGGATGAGCTATTCGAGTGACCTTAGCGAAGCGGAATGGGCACTGATCGAACACCATTTCCAACCGAAGGACCGGCGTGGGAATGCCAGCAAGCATCCCCGTAAGCGGATCGTGGACGCGATCCTGTACGTCGCCGAAGGCGGCATCAAATGGCGGATGCTGCCCAAGGACTTCCCGCCGTGGCAGACCGTCTATGAGCATTTCAACCGGTGGTGCAAGACCGGCGTGTGGGAGGCGGCCTTGGACGAGGTGAACCGGCATCGTCGAAAAAAAAGGGCCGGGCCGCCCAGCCCAGCTACGGGATCATCGACTCGCAGAGCGTCAAGACCCAGTACGGCAGCGAGGACCGGGGCATCGACGGCGGCAAGCGGGTGAAGGGCCACAAGCGGCACATCGTCGTGGACATCCTGGGCCAACTGCTTCACGTCCAGGTTCATGCCGCCAACATGGGGTAGACCCAACAGTCGTGTCATAGCCCGCCAAATCGGTTCTCCCCCCTTGGGGAGGCCTCGCTCACCGCCATAATCCCTCGAACCGACTGCCCACCACCCGAGTGTAGTGAACCGTGTGCTTCGGATCGCGATGGCCGAGGTAATCCTGGATCAGGCGAAGATCGTAGCCCTTGTTGGCGAGATAGAAGCCGCAGGAGTGGCGCAGCATATGCGGATGCACTGGGGGCAGTTGGGCGCGCTCCGCTGCTGCAGCAATCAGGTAGTTCACCGACTGGCGGGTCAGCGGCTGGCCCCGCTCCGAAATGAAGAGCCACGGCAAGGCATCGCTGCGGAGTGCCAGATAGCGCTTCATGGCCCGCAGTTCGTCGCCGGCGATGGGATGCTCCACGGCCAGGCCGTTCTTGAGGCGCCGCACCCACAGCCGCGCCCGGTCGAGATCGACCTCGCCGCGACGGAGGCCGATGGCTTCGCTAACGCGAAGACCATGGCGAAACATCGTCAGCATCAGGAGATAGTCGCGAATGCCATGCCGCCCCGCCTTGGCAGCCGTCAGCAAGGCTCCTAATTCGGCCTCGCTGAGGAAATCCTTGCCGCGCTCGTGGGCATCCGTGGCCTCGCAGGCGCCACTTTTTACAATTGGCCGGTCGGGGGAGGGGGTCTTGTCCATCGGAATGCCTTGATTTGCCTCTCGCAAGTATCGTCCACTTTTTACAAAATACCGGTTTTGTCAAAAATCGGCCGCTTTCCGCCGACGCTGGAATTCCCCTCATGAAGCCTACGCCGCCGGGTGCCCCTGCGCCGGAAGCCGGGTGGCTGACGCCGACCGAACAAGACCTTGTCCAAGCCAGGCACCCCGCCAATCGGTTGGGTTTTGCGTTACTGCTGCTGTTCTTTCGTCAGTACGGTCGGTTCCCCCACACACTAGGCGACATCGATCAGGCGCAGAAGGAAATCCTGGTCCGCCAGCTCGGCCTTCCGGAAGACGCCCCTCAACGCATCGAACTGTCGCCTCGGACCCAGGAGCGATATCAATCGGAGATCCGGGCCTGGTTCGGATTCCGCAAGGCCACGCTGGCCGACGCCGGGTCGTTGGAGACCTGGCTGTGTGAACATGCGGCCACCGTCGGCGCGGACCCGGGAGCCCTGCGGGCCGGGCTGGTCGCCCGCTGCCGGGAACAGGCGATCGAACCGCCTTCGGAGGATCGTCAGGATCGTCTCGTCGGCACCGCCCTTCGCGCTCATGAAGAGCGCCTGTATGCCGGTATCCTGGCGCGCTTGGCACCGGAGACGCGAGCCCGTCTGGAAGCGCTGTTGCGGCCCGACCCCGAGGCCCCGGACGCCGCTTCCCCGGATGCGCCATCGGAATCGGCGGCGGGCACCGCGCCCGCCGTGCTGTTGTGGCTGCGCCGCGATCCGGGCCGACCCAGCCTGGCCAGTGTCGAGCAGGAGCTGGCCAAGCTCGCCTTGGTCCGCGGGATCGACCTGCCCGCCGACCTGTTCAAGGCCTGGCTTCCGCACGATCTGGACCGGTACCGCCGGCGGGTCGCTGTGGAGGCGCCCCATGAGTTGCGCCGCCATCCCGAGCCCGCTCGGTTGGCGTGGCTGGCGGCCTATGTGCAGTGGCGCGGCCAGACCTTGGTGGACGGCTTGGTCGATCTGCTCACCGAGACCATCCATCGGATTGGCGCGCGAGCGGAGCGCCGGGTGGAACGGGAACTGCTCGACGACCTGAAGCGGGTCTCGGGCAAGCAGAACCTGCTGTTCGAACTGGCCGGCGCCGCCTTGGACCGGCCGGACGGGATCGTGCGCGAGGTGGTCTTCCCGGTGGTGAGCGAACAGACCCTGCGGGACCTGGTCAAGGAGTGGAAGAGCACCGGCCCCCGCTATCGGACCACGTTGCGCACCGTCATCCGGAACTCCTACAAGGGCCATTACCGGCGGATGGTCCCCAAAATCCTGGACGCCCTGGAATTCCGGTCGAACAACCAGGCTCATCAGCCGATCATCCGAGCCCTGGACCTCCTCAAGTGCTATGCCGACCGGTCGGCGCACCGCTTCCCAACCGGCGAGGACGTGCCGCTGGACGGCATCGTCGCCGGCCTCTGGCGGGAGGCGGTCCAGGAAAAGGACGGCAAGGGGCGGCTGCGGGTCAACCGGGTCACCTATGAAATCTGTGTCCTGGAAGCCTTGCGGGACGGCATCCGCTGCAAGGAAATCTGGGCGGTCGGCGCCCAGCGCTACCGCAACCCCGACGAGGACCTGCCGGTCGACTTCGACACCCAGCGCGGACGGTACTATCAGGCGCTGAACCTGCCGTTGGACGCGGAGACGTTCATCGCCACGCTCCAGGCGGAAATGCGGGAGGCCCTTGGGACCCTCGATCGCGGACTCCCCGGCAACCGCGGGGTCCGGATCGGCGAGGCGCAGGGGGGCCGGATCACCGTCACGCCCTTCGATCCGCTGCCCGATCCGCCCAACCTCCTGGCCCTCAAGGCGGAGATCGCCGCCACCTGGCCCATGACCGGCCTGCTCGACATGATCAAGGAAACCGATCTGCGGCTGAACTTCACCGCGGCGCTGAAGAGCCCGACGACGTACGAAACCCTGGAACGGGCCGTGCTCCAGCCCCGCCTGTTGCTCTGCCTGCACGGGCTGGGCACCAATGCCGGCCTGCAGCGCATGGCCGGGCGCCATGTCGGAGTGACCCACAAGGATTTGGCCTACGTACGGCACCGCTACATCACGGTCGAAGCGCTCCGCCAGGCCATCGCTCTCGTGACCGACGGGACCCTGCGCGCCCGCCACCCGGAGATCTGGGGCCAGGGGACCACCAGCTGCGCCTCCGATTCCAAGCACTTCGGCGCCTTCGACCAAAACCTGACCACCCAGTGGCATGCCCGCTACGGGGGCCGCGGCATCATGATCTACTGGCACGTCGAGCGGAAATCCCTGTGCATTCACTCCCAGCTCAAGTCGCCGTCCTCCTCCGAAGTGGCGTCCATGATCGAGGGGGTGGTCCATCACTGCACCGAGATGGAGGTGGACCGGCAGTACGTGGATTCGCACGGGCAGAGCACGGTGGCCTTCGCCTTCTGCCGGTTGCTGGGCTTCCTGCTCATGCCCCGCCTGAAGGCGATCCCCACCCAGAAGCTGTCCCGCCCGGACGTGGGCCAGCCGGACGCTTATCCCAACCTACAGCCAATCCTGACCAAGCCCATCGACTGGGACCTGATCCGCCAGCAGTACGACGAGATGGTCAAATACGCCACCGCGGTCCGGCAGGGCACCGCCGAGACCGAGGCCATCCTCCGGCGCTTCACCAAGACCAATGTCCAGCATCCCACCTACAAGGCCTTCGCCCAGTTGGGCAAGGCGGTGAAGACCCTCTTCCTGTGCCAATACCTGCATAGCGAGGCTCTGCGCCGGGAAATCAATGCCGGGCTGAACGTCGTGGAGCACTGGAACGGCGCCACCGACTTCGTCTTCTTCGCCCGCCGGGGCGAGCTGGCGAGCAATCGCCGCGAGGACCACGAGGTCAGCATGCTGGCCCTGCACCTGCTCCAGAACTGCCTGATCTACATCAACACCCTGATGCTGCAGCGGGTGCTGGCCCAGCCGCACTGGGCGGGACGGCTCACCCCGCGCGACCTCAGCGCCTTGACCCCGCTGTTCTGGGATCACATCAACCCCTACGGCCGCTACGACCTGGACATGGAGACCCGGCTGCTTCTCGATTGATCGATTTGGCGGCCTATGACACGACTGTTGGGTCTACCCCTATACATGGGCGCGATAAACAAGCCCCATCATTTCGGCCCAAATATCCCCGCCGGAGGCGTTCAAAAAACGTGTGAGCGAAGCGAATGCCGCCTTTCTTTTGGCTTGACGGCTCTGCCAAAATGAGTTATCAAAGATTGATAATTTTTTCGTATGAGGAATCCCCCCATGCCATCCAGTTACGCTATCGGCGAACACTTTGAGGGCTTCATCCGTTCCCAACTCGACAGCGGGCGTTACGCCAGCGCCAGCGAGGTCGTCCGCGACGCCTTGCGCCTTTTGGAGGAACAGGAGGAATTGCGCCGCATCCATGTTGAACAGATTCGCAGGCAAGTCCAGGAGGGCCGCGACAGCGGGGCCAGCATCCCCGCCGAAATGGTTTTCGACCGCTTGACCGCCAAGTATCAAGCCATGCTTGAGAAACCCTGATGCGGTGCGCTTTCGCCCCCGCCGCCGACCTCGATCTTGAGGACATCGGCGATTATATCGCCCGCGACAATCCGGCGCGGGCGCTAAGCTTTATCGCCGAGATTCGGGCAAGGTGTTTTCAAATCCCGCAATTCCCCCTTGCCGCCCGTTTGCGGGAGGAATTTGGGGAGGGTATTCGGATTATCCCGTTTGGCCGCTACCTGATTTTCTACACCGTTTTGCCCCATGAAATCAGGATCGAGCGCGTTTTGCACGGTTCCCGCAATATCGACGAAAGCTTTTTCACCCATTGAACCGCTTTTCGATTGCCGCCCCTCAGGGTGAAGGCATAGGATTCCAGACACGAAAAAAAGCCGCCCCCCAACCAAGAGTAAGCGGCCTTTTCATCACTTCGGGCAGTTTGGAGCGTCCCCGCTTGAACTGCACGGCCAAGATAACAAAACCCCCAACCAAAGGGAAGGCCGAAAATGAGCAACGCGCAGCCCAAGCCGGAAAGCATTAGAGAGTACCTGTCAAGTACCTTAGAGAAAACCCCATGGGTTCCCGCATGATGTACGAATTATGCGAGAAACACGGGATTGACCTTGAAAGCCCTTGGCCCCCGCAGTTTCCCGAAAGCGAACGCAGCGCCGCCCCCAAAGCCCCAACGAAACCGACAGCAGCGCCAGCCAAGCCGCTAGCTAAGGTTATTCAATTTCCCCTGCTTTTGACTGATGACACCCGCGCCGTGTCAAATCCCTTGATACGTTCCGCCCTGTTCGCCGCGATCCAAGGGAAAGACCGGCAATTACTCAATGATTGCGAGATTGCGACCGTTGACGGTTGGAAGGTTATCTTTTCCGGCGAACAGTTCAACCAAGACGACAAGGACACGTTTATTCAAATCGTGTTCATGGTACGGCATAGGCCATTCGGGGAATATGTCGTAATTCCCGCCCACGCCCTTTTAAAAGGCTTGGGACGCAGCACAGGCGGCGACCATCACCAGCAGCTTAAGGACGAAATAGAAAGGCTTGTTAAAGGAACCTTGAAAATTATAGGAAAGGATTGTGATTATATTGGGCACTTAATTGATGACGCGATTCAGGATAAAACAAGTAAACATTGGATTATCCGACTAAACCCCAAATTTGCCGCCCTGTTTACGGAAAGCAGTTATACGGTTATCAATTGGGAGCAGCGGAAGAAGCTTAAGCGCAAAGACCTTGCCAGATGGTTGCAGCTTGAACTTGCCAGCCACGCCGCGCCATTTCCGCGAGGTGTGGAGTATTACCGAGAGAAGAGCGGCAGCCGCACCGCCCGCTTGGGCGACTTCCGCAAGAAGCTACGCACCGCCCTTGATGACCTCAAGGCCAACGGCGACATAAACGGATGGGCAATCGACGCCGCCGACCTTGTGCATATTGAACGGACACCCGCCCCAACCCAAGGCAGGCACCTAGCCAAAAAATAGACACGGCTTACGAGTCCCGCAGGCACGGCTTACGAGTCCCGCACCAGTAATTTTTTTTGGTTTTTTCATGTTGAAAATCAATATCTTACGAGAAAGTCGGATTTTGCCTAATCCTCTTCTAATCCATTTATAATCTTTTCCTAAATCCGCGCACGCACGCACGCACACAGGCACCCCCAGCGCTTGCGGTCAGCACCGGAAGAATGCGGAGTGCTTCGCACAATTTTTTTTGAAGGGTGGGGGCTGTCTGCCCCCACACCCCCGAGGAATGTTTTTTGCCGAACTGATGGGCAGAAGGAAAAAAGAAAAACGGTTTTTAGGGCGCGAGGATGGGCACCAAGGCGGGAAGCTTCCCGCCGCGCTACGACAGCGCCAGAGCGGCCAGCCTTGAACCGCAGAGGGCAGGAGCCAAGGGAGAACACGGGTTTTTAATATCTCATCCGGTAAGATTGGGCTATGATCGCCACCAAGCGCCCCGCGATTGTCCAAGACCCTGCCGATTGGGAGGCCGGATTGGCGGGCGGGAAACCCGCCCCGCACCCACGGGCCGGAACCCTTGGGTATTCGTCCGGCCTGATCGAGGGCAAGGCCTACCGCGCCATTCCCCCCGAGCAGCGCAAAAACCACTTTCGGACCCCAAACCCGACCCCATCTAAAACCCTCTAGGATGCCCGCAGAGAGGCCGCGCCTTTTTCGGCTACTACCCCACCACCACCACCAGAAAAACGCGCCAGCGGCCAAAAAAACCGCCTTCCTGAATGCATTTTTTTAGGCTCTGCCCTATCCGTTGCCGGATAGGGTGGACCTTGCCGCTTATCAGGGGCCAGCTCACGAAACGGAAAATATCGTACGCTAAGGCTCGGCCGGCTTCCGGAGCGGGCGGAACCGGCCCTGTTCGACCGGCTTGCTCTGCCGCCAGAGGTAGTCGCCGGTCAGGCCGATATGCTCCCACCCCAGCG
>NZ_JBTEKS010000136.1:0-10158 GCF_054333355.1 Methylomagnum sp.
AGAGACAGTCAAGGATTAAGGTAGAGAATAACAACACTGAAAGATATATAGGTAAATGGATCGGCGTTGAGCTTGATGGAACATTAGCCGAATATAAAGGCGGCATTCCAGTGGAAATAGGCAAGCCAAATAACTATATGCTTTCCATAGTCAAGGAATGGATCAAGTTAGGCCGGGAAGTTCGCATATTCACGGCCCGCGCTTGTGATCCTGCCCAGATTCCAGCGGTTAAGGCGTGGCTACGTCGGCACGGGTTAGGGGATTTGGTAGTAACCAATATCAAAGATTTTGATATGGTGGAATTGTGGGACGATAAGGCTATCCGGGTTAAGCGGAATAAAGGCCATGTTTGCGGCGGGTGCTTACGTCAGAGACAGAAGGTATAGAATCTTATTTCGGCCTCCCATGGCCTTGACGCTTCCCCGGCTTATTGTTGAAGTCTGTGAATATTTCAGTCACCAGCGCCGCCGTTCCCAGCGGTTCAGCGCGGGCCGGTGGCCGGGAAAGCTGTAGCTGATTTTTCAGCCGTGGCGGGCTTCTGGTGCGGATCGACCGCCAGCGCCGGGAGGTGGAAGCAGGTATTCCCCCATTGGGCGAATACCGAAAACGCCCCGGTGCCGATGGTCGCCAGCGCCGCGAGGTGGAAGGGTTGGCCGCGCCTTGGGGCGGATCGACCGCCAGCACATTGAAGCGGGGGTTGAGGGAAACCGAGTCGGTTTAGTGGGTTTTCGGCACGTACAGCCTTAAACCCGCGATAAACCGGAAATCCCTGGTGTTCTGCGTGAACAGTTCCACATCGTGAACCAAGGCCGTGGCGGCAATAAGCGCGTCAGGAATCGCCAGCCCATGACTAAGTGAATAGGTTTCCATCAACTCCATGAAGCATTCCGAGATAACTGCATCCACGGGATAGCGGTGAATCAGCGCCAAGTGTCGCCGGATTTTCAATAACTCCCGCTTATTCAACGCCCCGAAATAAAGCTCCGCCTGAACAATCACGCTCACGGCCATATTGCCTTGACCAATAATCCGCAATTCTTGGACTATGGCCGGGCTATTCTTGTAAAACTCAATTAGGATATTCGTATCGCACAGAATCACGGCGATTGCTCCGGCCATGCCTTCTTACGCAGTGAAGCCGGGTCAATATCCCGCCCCTCCCATAAACCCGCCAAGGCAAAGAAATCATTCTCTTCATCGTCGGGCTTGGTTTGCATGGACTCGGCAAACTTCAATACCGCCAGCGCTTTTGATTCCGGTAGGTTGCGCGTGATTTCAAAAATCCTATCAGCCACGGTTTGCATAACGATTACCCATAGCGCAAATAAATAAGGGTTTCCCCCGGTAATTCGCCCGGCCAAAGGCTAGGCGCGATTATTCAGAATCATACACCCGCCCGCCATGGCCTAGCCGGATCGGCGCAACGGTATGACCGTGGCCTTCCTGCTTTCATCGGGAACCGGATCGGCCCCCACCAAGCCCGCCAGCACGTCAGCCCACGCGCACAGCGCCGCCCGGCGTTCCTCGAAGTAATCGAAGCGGTCGTAAACCCCCGCAATCCCCGGAATCACATGGTTAAGGCAGCGCTCGCAGATGTTCGGGGGAATGTTCAGCGCCGCTAGCTGGGTGCGGACGGTGCGCCGGAAATCATGCACGGTGAAGGGTTCCAAGCCATGGGGCAGGCTTTCCAAGGCGGTGTTCAAGGTCGAAGCCGCTACGGGTCTATCCCCTCGCCTAAGCCCGCAACGGGCCGGAAACACGAAGGCACTCCCACAGCCCAATATTTCAAGCTCGCGCAACGCCTCAACCGCCATCGACGGTAAGGGGATGCGTATATCGTGGGCATTCTTCGCCCGCTTCGCCGGTAAGCTCCAGACGGCGGCGTCAAGGTCGAACTCTGCCCACGGTGCGGCCAAAAGCTCCATTTTGCGAACCCCCAACGCCAGCAGCAGCCGCACAGACAACAGGTTTTGCCGGGAGAAGCTGGCGGATTCATCCATGGCCCTGAACAGCGTGGCGACTTCCACCAAGGACAACGCCCGCTCCCGCGCCTTCTCGGAACCGCCCGCGTCCTTCACGCCGAAGGCGGCGGCGGGGTTGTGTTCCAGGTAATGGCGGGTGATGCCGAAATCGAAAACCCGTTTCAGCCAGCGCAGCACGTCGTTAGCCGTCCGCCGCTTGCCGGTGTCCACGATGTTCAGAAGCACCTGGTCAATGTGCAAGGGCTTCACTTGGTCCACGGGCAAGCCCCCGATGGGGGATTGATGGATGTACTTGTTGAGCCGTTGCCGGATCATGTCAGGCCGCTTCAACTTGCCGTCCACATACCGGCTCAAGAATTCGTCCGCCACTTCCGCCACGGTCCTTACAAAGCTTTGGGCTTCCTCCTTAGCGCGGTTTTCGGCCTTCCGCTCTTGCTTTTCCATGGCCGGGTCGAAACCCAGCGTCACCCGCGCCCGTAGCTCCTTGACCAACTTCCGCGCTTCTGCCAGCCCCACAGCGCCATAAGCCCCCAGGTTCATCACACGGGTTTTCCCGTCGATCTTGTAGCGGAAGCGCCAAATCGGCTTGGCGTAGCTGGGTTTCCCGTTCGGTCCTTTGGGCCAGCGCAGGTAAAGCCCGTTCCCATCCGCAATGCCTTCAAAAGGTTCCCCGGCGGCGATAAGCCGCTTGATTTCCAGGTCTGTGAGTTTCGCCATTGCCTACCAGCCGTACAGATTCAACGAAGCGCTTGTAACCCGTCATATTCAACGGGGGGTGTACCCAAGGGTGTACCCATTTTTTCGGCCTCTAGGCCGCGTGGTTGCTGGGTTTTTGGCCCTTATAGCACCAAGGCGGTGCGATTTTTCGCGGGTCGGACGGGCGGCGGGGGGTGTACCCATGAAAATGGGTACACCCTTGGGTACACCTTTCGAGTGCGATTCAATGATACGGCATGATAGCGGATGACACAAAAAAGCCCTGAAAATCAGGGCTTTAGCTTGTTCTGTGATATGCGGTGATACGGGATGAAACCCCCTCAGATTTTTTTCATCTTGATATTCAACGTCTGCACCCGATAGGCAATCTGTCTCGGGGTCATGTTGAGCAAACGCGCCGCCTTGGCCTGCACCCAGCCGGATTGCTCCAGCGCGGCGATGACCTGCTCGCGCTCGTCCAGCCCATCAATGTCGAATTCCGGCTTCACCTGGCTGGCAGGTCCGACGACGGCGATTTCGTCCTCCAGCCCGGTCATGGCGATGACCTCGCGGTCGATCACCCCGTCGGGACTCATGATGGCCGCCCGTTCCAGGCAGTTCTCCAACTCCCGCACGTTGCCCGGCCAGTCGTGGCGCATCAACAGCCGGATGGCGCTTTCCTTAATGGAGAGAGGCCGCCCGCCTTGTTGCTTTGAAATGCGCTGCAACAGGAATTGCGCGAGTTCCGGGATGTCCTCAAGCCGCCCCCGCAACGGCGGCATGAAGATGGGCATCACGTTGAGCCGGTAGTACAGGTCTTCGCGGAACCGGCCCGCCTCGACCTCCTCCTCCAGATTGCGGTTGGTGGCGGCGATGACGCGGACCTGCACCTTGAGCGTCTGGGTGCCGCCCACCCGGTCAAATTCGCCCTCCTGGATGATGCGCAACAGCTTGGCCTGGAAGGCGGGGGAAGTCTCGCCGATTTCGTCCAGGAAGATGGTGCCGTGGTTCGCCAATTCGAAGCGGCCCTTGCGCTGGCTGATGGCGCCGGAGAACGCGCCCTTCTCATGGCCGAACAATTCCGATTCCAGCAGGTTGTCCGGCAGCGCCGCGCAGTTCAGCTTGACGAAGGGACCGCCCGCGCAGCCCGAGTTGTAGTGGATGGCGTTGGCGATGGCCTCCTTGCCGGTGCCGGATTCGCCCCGGATCAACACGGTGGTGTTCCATTTCGCCACCTGCCGGATGAGTTCGAATACCCGCTGCATGGGCGTGGAATGGCCGACGATGTTGTCGAAGCCGTAATTCTTGCGGAGGCTTTGCTTTAACTGGTCGCGTTCCATGGCGAGGTCGCGCTGCTTCTGCTCCATGCCACGCAATAGCTCGACGCTCTGGGCGATGAGGTTGGCGACCATCTCCAGGAAGCGGGCGCGTTCGCCCAACAGTTCAACGCGGCTGGGCTGCATCGCCAGCACCCCGACCAGCTCGTCGTCGCCGACCCGGATGGGCGAGCCAATGAAGGCCAGCGCCGGGTCGTACAGCCCCAAGCGGCCCAAGAAGCGGGGCTCGTCGGCGATGCGGTCCACCACGATGGTGCTGCCAGCGTCCAAAATGGTGCCCATCAAGCCTTCGCCCGGCTCGTAGCGCACCGGCTCCACGGACTGCCGACCATCGCTGCGCAGCATGGAGCTAACCACCAGCGCGTCGCTTTCCTGCTCGCGCAGGGCCAGCATCCCGGAACGCATGTCGGCGCGTTCCTGCAAGACCTTCAACACGCCTTCCAGCTTGGCCTTCAGCTCCAAAGGCCGGTTCAGCACTTGGCTGACGTGGTAGAGGGCGTCCAATTCCCGTTCGATCAATTGAAGGCGATCAACCATAGGCATAGGGTCTCCACGGAGTGGCCTGCGCGTCGTTGATGGTGAATTGGATATGCACGCGGCAACCGTTCTGGTAATTGGGATCGAAGCGGATCAGTCCAAGATGTTGATTCACAACCTCCTGCGCCATGGTCAGGCCGGTGCCGGAATGGCGGGCGCGGCCATCGTTCTTGGTGGAGAAGAATGGCTCGAACACCCGGAGGCGCAGTTCGTCAGGAATGCCGGGCCCGGTGTCCTCGATGCAGACATGCACCAGTTGTTCATCCGGCCAGGTGGAAATGCGCAACTCGCGATGGACGATCCCGCTTTGGTTCATGGCTTCGATGGCGTTGTCGAGGATTTGCTTGAGCATGGTGCGCAACTGGTTCTCCCGGCCCATCAGGTTGGGCAGCACCGGGGTGGGCTTCCAGTCCACCACCACGCCGCAGGAGAGTAGGCGGGGAGTCAGCAGCACAATGCACTCATGCAGTAGTTGATTCATGTTCACTGGCGTCAGGGCCAGGGTGTTGTTTTCGGGAATGCATTTTTTGAGCCGACCGATGGATTCCTCGCCCGCCACGCGGATTTGTTCCAGGATATCCACCAGGGCGCTGTTCTCATGCTCCTGACCACGGCGGGACAACATCGTGGTGGCCGCGTTGAGCAGGTTGATCGGGCCTTGGATGTGGTGGATGGCCCCGGACAGGGTTTCCCGGAGGCTTTGGATTTTCTCCTCCTCGGTCATCAGCGCCTTGAGGGCGTTGAAGCGGATTTCCTCGGCCTGCTTCTTTTGCTGGGTAATATCGGTCAGGGTCAACAGCAAATAAGTGTGGCGGCTTTCCCCGAAAAAAGTGTCGATGCTGTCATCTTCTTGGCTAAACCAGCTTCCCGCGCAGGCGAACCAGTAGGGCATGTAATGGCCGCCCCGGTCGAAGCGCACCTCGCGGTTGCGGAAACCGGACTTCGACCGCTTGATCCGCTCCCATTCGTCGCCCATTTCTTCCCGCAGAATGTCGATGAAGGTCCGGGCCGGGTCGGCCAGCTTAAGGTCCGCCGCCAGCGCCTTGTACATGCGGTTGTCCAGGGCCACCCGCCCGGACTCGTCCAGCAAGGCGGCGGCGACGGGCATGGAATCGACCACGGTCTCAATGAGGGTCTTCTGCTGGCGGACCTGCTGTTCGAGTTTGTAGACCTCGGTCACGTCCCGGTGGATGCCGATGTAATGGACGGTTTGCCGTTGCTCGTTGAGGATGGGGGCGATGGTGACATCCGCCAGATAGCGGCTGCCGTCCTTGTGGCGGTTGAGCAAGTGCCCCCGCCAAGGCCGCTGGGCCTGCAACGCCTCCCACAGCGACTTGTACACGGACTTCGGCGTGCGCTTATCGGACAGCATGGATTCGTTCTGGCCGAGGCATTCGTCCGGCCCATAGCCCGTGGTGCGGGAGAACGCCTGATTGGCGTACAGGATATTGGCATCGGAGTCGGTGATCGAGATGGCGAGCGGGGCTTGCTCGACGGTCTCCGCGAACAACGCCAGTCGTTCGCCGTCGGTGCCGGGGAGTTCGGCCAGACGTTCGTTATTCGGATTGGCGGGATGGTGGGGCGGGGTTTGGGACATTGCGGAATGCCTCCTTGGTCCAAGGGTTTTTCTCGATCAGGCAAGCAGAAAATATGCCGCCCTATTCTCTCGTTTCGTGCCGCTGATGGGAATGTCGCTTTGACCACAATCGCGGCCAACACGCAGTGCCAAGCAGTGCATCTCATTGAAAATAATTGATTTTTTATGTAGCCATGGGGCGATGCCGAAGGTCGCCGGAATGGCGGCGTTGTCGCAATCATGGCAGAAGGATAAAAAAATTGTCGGAAATACGACAAGCATATCTTAAGAACCCATCATTCGGGCAAGATGGACCTGGCGCTCCATGAAACCTGATCCGCAACAAACGGAAATCTAGTAGTTACCAACTTCACCCCCACTTCACACTTCTCCCCTCCCCCTTCATACCCCATTCCCATCGCCGCCCCATCCTTATTCCGCGTTTAAAAATGCCTTTCCTCACGCGGAGAACGATCATGAACAAGCTCCTGTTATGGCTGCTCCGGCTCGTCCTGGTCGGCGGGCTGCTGTGGGCCTTTGGCCTGCGGGCCGAAGAAAAAGCGGACGCGGCGGGCGACAAAACCCTCGCCCCCTACTTCTTTATCCATAGTGACGACCCCAACACCGACCGCCTGCCGCTCAAATCCACCGAGGTGGAAGCCACGGCCTCCGGCGTCATCGCCGACGTGGTGGTGCGGCAGACCTACAAGAACGAAGGCACCCGGCCCATCGAGGCGCAGTATGTGTTTCCCGGCTCGACGCGGGCGGCGGTGTACGGCCTGACCCTGCGGGTCGGCGAGCGGACCATCGAAGCCAAGATTAAGGAGAAACAACAGGCCAAGGCCGAGTATGTCCAGGCCAAGGCGGCGGGCAAAAGCGCGGCCTTGCTCGAACAGCACCGGCCCAACGTGTTCCAGATGAACGTCGCCAACATCCTGCCGGGCGACGACATCCGGGTGGAACTGCGCTATACGGAATTGCTGGTGCCCACCGACGGCACCTACCAGTTCGTCTATCCGACCGTGGTGGGGCCGCGCTATTCCAATCAATCGGCGGCGACCGCGCCCGCGTCCGAGCGCTGGATCGCCAATCCCTATCTGCGCCAAGGCCAAGAGCCGACCAGCGCCTTCAGCTTCAAGATGGCGCTCAACGCGGGGATGCCCATCCAAGACATATCTTCCCCGTCCCATCAGGTGGACGTGACCTTCCAGGGACCGAGCCGCGCCGTGCTGGGCCTCGCCGCCAGTGGCCGGAACGAGAACAACCGGGACATCATCATCGACTACCGGCTGACCGGCCAGGGCATCGAAAGCGGCCTGCTGCTGTACGAGGGCGAGAAGGAAAACTTCTTCCTCGCCATGGTGGAGCCGCCCGCCCAAATCAAGCCGGAACGGATTCCGCCCCGCGAATACATCTTTATCTTGGATGTGTCCGGCTCGATGAACGGCTTCCCGCTGGACACCGCGAAAGCCGTGCTGCGCGACCTGATTGGTGGACTCAAGCCCGACGACACGTTCAACGTGTTGCTGTTTTCCGGTGCCAACGAATTGCTGGCCGAGCGTTCCCTGCCCGCCGACCCGGCCAGCATCCAGACCGCCCTGGACTTCATCGACCACCAGCGCGGCGGCGGCGGGACCGAATTACTGCCAGCCCTGCGACGGGCGCTGGCGATTCCCACCGACGCGGGACGCGCCCGCAGCTTCGTGGTGGTGACGGATGGCTATGTGGCGGTGGAGACCGAAGCCTTCGACCTGATCCGCCAAAACCTGGGCCGGGCCAATGTGTTCGCCTTCGGCATCGGCTCCTCGGTGAACCGCTTCCTCATCGAAGGCATGGCGAAAGCAGGACTAGGCGAGCCATTCATCGTCACCCAGCCCGACCGCGCCGCCGCCGAGGCCGAGCGGTTCCGCCGCTATATCGAATCGCCGGTGCTGACCCACATCGGCTACGAGTTCGACGGCTTCGACGCCTACGACATCCAGCCGGTCAAGCTGCCGGACCTGTTCGCCCAGCGCCCGGTGATCCTGTTCGGCAAATGGAAGGGCAAGAAAGATGGCACGCTCACCCTGACTGGCTTCACCGGCACCGGACCATTCCGCAAGCGCTTCGACCTGGGCGACATCGAAGCCCGGCCCGACAACGCCGCGTTGCGCTATCTGTGGGCGCGGAGCCGACTGGCCGATTTGGCGGATTACGAGAAGGTGCGGCCCGGCTCCGAGTTGGCGCAGGAAATCACCACGCTGGGCCTGACTTATAACCTATTGACTTCGCACACCTCCTTCATCGCCGTGGACACGGTGGCCCGCAACGCCAACCCGGAGCAACAGACAACGGTGAAGCAACCGCTGCCCTTGCCCGCTGGCGTCAGTGATATGGCGGTCGGTGGCACGGTGCCGTCCGGGCCGGAACCGGAAACCTGGCTGCTGTTCGGTGCCGCCAGCGCGGTGTTCGGTTGGGCCAGAAGGAGGCAGGCGCGTCATGGCTGAAGTCACCGCCCAGATAAATAACGCAAGGGATAAAGCGGCGCTTTGCTCCCTCTCCTTACGGGAGAGGGGTGGGGTGAGGGCGATCAAACAAAGCTTTCCTTCCAATGCGCACTTTCGAGATTCGGCGGATTGGGTCTCCGACTTCCTCGCCCGCTTGGCCGAATTGCTGCGGAATTCGCGGGTGCTGCTGCCGCTGCAAGTGCTGGCGCTGTGGCCGGTGTGGCGTTGGTACGGGTTACGGATGGGCGACGGCTCGGACGAGCCGCTCGGCCCGCTGGCTTTGGGATTGGCGCTCCTGCTGCTGTACGGGCGGCGGCGGGAACTCCGCGCCGAACCTCGCGCCGTTCCGCTGCTGATGGCGGGGCTGCTGACCTTGGCGCAAGCGGCGGCGTCGGACTGGCCGCCGCTGGTGCGGGCGCTGTTGGGCATCACGGCGCTGGGTTGTAGCCTCGCCGCCTTCCTGCCGAAACCCCGTGAGGCCGCGCCGCTGTGGGTGTTGCTGGCGTTATCGCTGCCGCTGGTGGCCTCGCTCCAGTTTTATGGCGGCTATCCGCTGCGGCGGCTGGCGGCGGAAGGCGCGGGCTGGTTGCTACAAAGCTTCGGGCTGCCAGTGCTGGCCGAGGGCGCGGGGTTGCGTTGGGGCCAGCGCTTGATGGTGGTGGACGCGCCGTGCAGCGGGGTCCACATGCTGTGGGTGGGGCTGGTGATGGCGAGCGCCGCTTCGGCGGTGGCGAACGCCGCGCCGGGACGGCTGCTGCTGAATTTGGGGTTGGCGGTGGCGCTGGTGCTGGTCGGCAATGTGCTGCGGAACGCGGCGCTGTTCTTCAAGGAAACCGGCTTGGCCTCCCTGCCCGCCTGGACCCATGAGGGCATCGGCTTGGCCTTGTTTGTGTTGGTGTTGGTGCCGGTGGCCTTGGTGTGTTTGCGCCGAACCGCCGTAGGTCGGGCATGTATTCACATGCCTGACATTTCGAGCCGAGTATGGGCGTCGGGCATGAGCACACGCCCGGTCTACGGCTTGGTCATCCGAGTCACCGCCATGATGTTTTTGAGCGCCGCCGCCTGGAGCGCCGTCGTTTCTCCATCCACCGCGCCTGTCGTGAGAGATACGGACTTCGAATGGCCCACCCGTTTTCAGGGCCGCGAGTTGATCCGCCTGCCGCTGGTGCCCGCCGAAATCCGTTGGCTGCGCGACTTTCCCGGCGCGGCGGCGCGGTTCACCGATGGCGAACGGGAGTTGCTGATCCGTCGGGTGGAGCGGCCCACCCGGATGCTGCATCCCGCCGCCGATTGCTTCCGGGGTGTGGGCTATGCGGTCGGGACGCCGGAAATCCGCGAGGTGGCGGGGGCGCGCTGGAGTTGCTTCGTCGCCCGCAAGGATGGCGTGGGGCGGGCAGTGTGCGAGCGCATCCATGATGAACACGGCGGGGCGTGGACGGATGCTTCGGCGTGGTATTGGAGCGCCCTGCTTGAATCGGGCCGGGGGCCGTGGTGGGCGGTGACGGTGGCGGGGATGTAGACCGACTCGGTTTCAAAAACCGAGT
>NZ_JBTEKS010000137.1:0-10059 GCF_054333355.1 Methylomagnum sp.
CCCGGACTTGTCGCCCGGCTTGTCGCCCGACTTGTCGCCGGATTTATCCCCCGACTTGTCGTCGCCCGACTTGTCGCCCGACTTGTCGCCGGATTTATCCCCGGATTTGTCGCCGGATTTGTCACCCGACTTGTCGCCGGATTTGTCACCCGACTTGTCGCCCGACTTGTCGCCGGATTTGTCGCCGGATTTGTCGCCCGACTTGTCGCCCGACTTGTCGCCCGACTTGTCGCCGGATTTGTCGCCCGACTTGTCGCCGGATTTGTCACCCGACTTGTCGCCGGATTTGTCACCATCACCGTTACCCGTACAAGTTCCCGTCTTCTTATAGACGCCAGCGTCTATGGAAGAATCGGTCTGGTTCGGAGCCAAGGTCACACAAGCTGTGTAGCCACTGCTGTTGGCGTTGCTATCCAAAGCGGCGTTTCCACCTTGAAGTGCCGGACTAAATGTCGGGTAGGCCGAGGGCGCAATGAACCGCACGGAGTAGCTGCCAGGAATCAATCCCGTGAAGCTATACAAGCCATTGGCATTGGTCGTGGTCGTACGGAACACCGTCGTGCTATTGCATTGGAACAACTGAATCGTAACGCCCGCCACACCCAGCTCATTAGATTCCTGGATGCCATTGGCGTTTACGTCATGCCACACATAGTCACCCAACGCGGCAGGCGGCACAAAGCCAAAGTCAATCGTGCTGTTGCTGCTGTTGTTGGCTGGCAGGTTGACCGTGGCCGGGCTGCCGTTGCTGTCATTGCTGGTGGTCGAACCAGAGGCCGTGGGCGTTGTCGGCGAGTAGCCCGTCGGCAGCGTGGTCACATCGACCTCCACCACATAGTTGCCCGCGCATTGGCCGGAGAACTGGTAGTACCCCTGCTTGCCCGTGCTGGTGTCGGTGTAGGTGGTCTCAGTGGCGATGACCGCGCCCGTGGTCGCGTTCTTCAGGTTGACCGTGACGCCGTTGATGCCCAGCTCGGTGCCGTCCTGGATGCCGTCCTGGTTGAGGTCGCTCCACACATAGTCGCCGACCTTGCCAGTACACGGCGGCTTGAACCCAAAGTCGATGGTCAAGTCGGTGCTGGTGTCGGACGGTAGCGTGACCGTAGCCGGGCTACCGTTGCTGTCCTTAGTGGGATCGCTGCCCGCGCCGCTCGTGGCCGGGGTGAAGCCGGTCGGCACCGTGGTTTGATCCACGACCACCGTATAGGTGCCCGCGCAACGCCCGTTGAACTCATAATAACCAGGTTGGTTACTCGGTCCGCCCGTGCCAGTGACCGTAGTGGCAATAATGTTGCCAAGGCTGTTCTTCAACTGCACGACCACACCGTCTATGCCTGGCTCATTCGAGTCTTGGATACCGTCCTGATTGCGGTCTTCCCAGATGTAATCGCCAATCACACCAGTGCAGGGCGTGACATAACCAAAGTCGATAGACTGGTTGCTGCTGTCATCCGCCGCCAACGTGACCGTTGAGGGGCTGCCATTGCTGTTATTGTCGAGGGTGGAACCCACAGCACCGGAATCCGTCGGCGTATAGCCCGTTGGCAGGGTGGATGCCAAGACCTCCACGGTGTAGGTGCCGACACAGCGTCCCACAAACTGGTAGTGGCCGTCGTTACTGCCAGGGCCGCCATTACCCGTGACCGTGGTTCCGACCACAGCCCCCAGGCTATCCTTCAGGTTAACGGTGACACCGTTGATGCCCGGTTCACCGGAATCCTGGATGCCATCACGGTCGGCGTCATGCCACACATAGTCCCCGATTGAGCCTGTGCAGGGCGTGTTGTAGCCGAAGTCGATGGTTAGGTTGACACTGGTGTCGGCGGTCAAAATGACTTGAGCCAAGGCACCGTCACTGTCAACCGTGTCGCTGTTGTTGCTATTGACGTTGGCCGGACTCGCCACAAGCGTCGTAGGCACGGTGGCTGGATCAACCTTCACGAAGTAGGTGCCCGCGCAGCGACCGGCGAACTCGTAGTAACCATCCTGGTTGCCCGGACCACCCGGATTGGTGGTGACGCGGTCAATCTCGGTCTGGTTGATGTCGAGCAACACCACCTGGACATTGTTAATGCCCAACTCGCCCGAATCCTGGATGCCATCACGGTCGGCATCGTTCCACACGAAGTCGCCAATGCGGCCCGCGCAGGGCGGCTTATAGCCGAAGTCGATGGTTTGGTTGTTACTATCATCAGCGGGCAGGGTGACGCTCGCCGGGCTGCCGTTGCTATCGACTGTGTTATCGCCACCCACATTGGAATTGGTGGCAGTGAAGTCTGCTGGCAGATCGCCCGCGACCACTTCCACCGTGTAGGCACCCGCGCACTGCTCAATGAACTGGTAGTAGCCGGGCTGGTTGTTGGGTCCGCCCGCGGCTGTGACTGTCGTGGCGAGCGTGAGGCTGCCGCTGGCGTTTTTCAACAGCACATGCACGTTGTCGATGCCGGGTTCGCCGGGGTCTTGGAGACCATCCTTGTCGGTGTCCTCCCAGACATAGTTCCCGATGGAACCGGTGCAGGCGTCTTGAGGAATGAAGAACCCGAAGTCGATGGTTTGATCGTCGTTGTTGCTGCCAGAAAGCACGACCGAGGTCGGACTACCGTTGCTGTCCAAGGCCGGATCGCTGCCTTGGTTCGAGGGGGAAGCCACATAGCCAGACGGGGTGCTTACCGTAATCGTATACGGGCCATTGCACAGTCCCGAGAACTGGTAGTAGCCACTCTGGCTGGATGGCCCACCCACTGTGGTGGTAGTGGTCTGCGCCGGGCCGGAAGCAGGCGTCAGCGTGACCGTAACGCCATTAATGCCGAGTTCGCCATTATCCTGGATGCCGTTTTCGCTGCTGTCGTTCCAGACATAGTTGCCAATCTTGCCATCGCAAACGATGGGGGCAATCGGGCCAATGTTGCCCTTGGCCGCGCCCCGCCCTGTGAGGGAGTCCACCAGAAAGTCGCCGTTGGCGAAAGAGACTGTCTGAAGGAGGACGCCACTGGGGGTTTGCACCGCCTCTAAGGACAGTGTTACGCCAATGTCCTTGCCCGCATAACCAGCATGGGCCGCTAGGCTGCCACCCGTGATCTGGAAGCGCAAATCCACGGTGTCAGTCGCACTGCCGGGCTGATCCGTGTAGATGACCTCTAACACTTCCCCTTTAATCAATGGCGAAGCGTAGCCAGAGATTGAGCCTGTGACCAGCAGGTCGTCGCCGCTAACTCCACCGATCAGCGCCCCAGTGGAGGGATTCAGCATGACATTGATCGCAACCGACCGCGGGTTCGACATTAAAAGGGGAGCGCCACTGGAAGTCAGCCTAACTATTGTGGGCGTGGCATTGATTGTGACGGCACCAGTGGCATGGTTATAAGATGCGCTACTGGTGTTGGTAAACGCGACGTTCGGGAAGCCAGGCGAGAATATCCCCGCCACCCCCACATCTCCGTACCCAAGCATCACGAATAGCGCCGCTATGGCTACTCGAAACCGCATAGGAAGATTCATAGGATTGACCTGCGAGAAATTAGTGGTCGTTACTAAAACGACTTACGTGCGGCGTCCAAAACGGCGGGCAGCCAGGGCACCTATGCCCAGCAATGAGAGGCTGGCGGGTTCCGGCACCACAAAGGTATCGCTACGCGCACAGTTACTATTACTTAAACAATCCGCACCGGTGTCTGTTGTCTGGTCAAACGCATTGCCAGCAAGGGCGAAATCCGCTGCGACGTTGAAGGTCTTGGGCAAATCCGACAAGATCACGCCTAAAGTCGCACCCACCGGGATATTCAGTGCGTTGGAGCCGCTGGTGACGTTGACTAGGAACTCGAAAACATTGGCCGCGTAACCGAATCCGGTAACATTGCCCATCAGGGTGGTCGTGCCAGCAACGGTGTCGAAATCTCCGACCAACGAAAACGTTCCACCCGACAAAATGCCCGCGTTAGAGATGGTGGCCCCTAGGGTATAGGTGCCGTTGGCTACGTTGTAAGTAGTGGGATTACCCGGCAGGACGTAAGTGAATGGGCTAATACCCGCCCCGAATGCGCTTGCCAACTGGAAGTTGTTGGATCCACCAACGCTATATTTGGCGGCGGCAAAGCTATCCGTAATATCCGTAGGCTTCGACACCAAGCCCAACGTGGCGGCCTGCCCCATTGTGGCAAAACTCATCAAAACGACACCCGCCAGCATCCCCCGGCTGAGGGACTTGGTTAGCTTTTCTTTCAAAATTGCAATACTCATGACAGCGCTTCCTCAAAATTTGTGATCTGGTTCTCTAAACAAGTTGTGGATCATGTGCTGCGCCACACGCCTGTGGAGTTTTTAAGCATATATTGGGCCAAAAAATACAAGTCATTGACTTTAAATTGATTTTTATAAAATAGCCAGTCTACTTCACGTTCTTGAACAGGATTTTGTAAACATTTCCATACGGCACCGCGAGCCTTTGCCCAACAGGTTTCCGCCAGTAGAAACAATAAGTTACGCAAGTTCTAAGCTGGCTCCATTCAGCGCGATTCAAATTTCACATATTTTGAAATTTCGCCCAAGCCGACACCGACCGTAAAATTCCCGAGAAAACTGCGCCCCCCAACAAGCCCAAGTTAAATGAGCTAAGCGCTTACACCTTTCAAATCAACCGCTGGCATACCATGACACGCCCCACCAAGCGTGTAATTTATTCTGACAAGTCCACGCATCCGGTCCCCCTCCCACCCGCCCCAAGCGCAGGCGCTCAGATCATCTTTTCCCCGTCAAACCCGCTTGAAGCGCTCCGTCCCCTCGCCTACACTCGCGCCAAGTTAGCGAATCCATGACAAATCAACGGAGATCATTGAATGAATGCGTATGCCACCGAAAGCCTCCGCACCGTGGCCCTAGTCGGACAAAGCGGCGCTGGCAAAACCACCTTGCTCGAAACCCTGCTCCATAAAACCGGCATGATTAACGCGCCGGGCAGTGTCGAAAAAGGCAACACCGTCTGCGATTACGACCCCCTGGAAAGATCCCACCAGCACTCCCTGAAGCTGGCCGTTGCCCACCTTATTCATCAGGACACCCGCGTCCACCTGCTGGATACCCCGGGCTTCCCCGACTTCATGGGCCAGGCCCTGTGCGCCCTGGACGCGGTGGAGACCGCGGCGGTAGTCATCAACGCCCAGAACGGCATCGAATTCACCGCCAAGCGGATGATGCATTGGGCCGAAGCCCGCGGCCTTTGCCGGATGATCGTCGTCAACAAGATCGACGGCGAGAATGGCAACCTGCCGGAACTGCTCAAGGACATCCGTGACGCCTTCGGCAAGGAATGCCTGCCCATCAACCTGCCCGCCGACAATGGCTCGAAGGTGGTGGACTGCTTCTTCAATCCGGGCGGCGAGGCGGATTTCTCGTCGGTGGCGGAAGCGCACCAAGCCCTGGTGGATCAGGTGGTCGAGGTCGATGAAGGCCTGATGACCCGCTATTTGGAACAGGGCGAAATCGCCCCGGAGGAACTGCACGCGCCTTTCGAGGCGGCCTTGCGCGAAGGCCATCTGGTGCCGGTGTGCTTCGTATCGGCGCGGACTGGCGCGGGCGTGGAGGAGCTGGCGGACATATTCGTGAAGCTGCTGCCCAACCCGAAAGAAGGCAATCCACCGCTGTTCGAGCGCTGGCCGTCCAACACCGAGCGCAAGAACGCCACGCCATTCCATTCAGAGCCGGACGCCGACAAGCATGTGCTGGCCCATGTGTTTAAAGTGGAAATTGATCCTTACGTTGGCAAGGTCTCGGTCTTCCGCGTCCACCAGGGCACCATCACTACGGACACGCCGCTGCTAGTCGGCGAATCCCGTAAGCCCATCCGCGTCGGCCAGTTGTTCATGCTGCAAGGCAAGACCCATGTGCCGGTGACGCGCTGCGTGCCGGGCGACATCTGCGCCGTGGCGAAGGTGGACGAAATCAATTTCGACACCGTGCTGCACGACGCCCCGGAAGACGACCACATCCACCTCAAGCCACTGGACTTTCCCCACGCCGTGTTCGGCCTCGCCATCAAGCCCCGGCGGCGCGGCGACGAACACAAACTGTCGGAAGTCCTGCACAAGCTGGAAGCGGAAGACCCGAGCTTCCATGTCGACTACGACGCCTCCACCCACGAGGAGGTCATGCACGGCCTGGGCGAACTGCATCTAAAAAGAGTGCTGGAAAAGATGCACGATCAGTACAAGCTGGACGTGGACACCCACACCCCCAAGGTGCCCTACCGCGAAACCGTCACCGCGCCCGCCGAGGGCCATCATCGCCACAAGAAGCAAACCGGCGGAGCCGGGCAGTTCGGCGAAGTCTTCCTGCGCATTGAGCCGCTGCCCCGTGGCGCGGGCTTTGAATTCGCGGACGAGGTGAAGGGCGGGACGATTCCGGGACAATTCATCCCAGCGGTGGAAAAAGGCGTGCGGCAAGTCCTCGACCTCGGGGCCATCGCCGGTTATCCGCTCCAGGACGTGCGGGTGGTGGTCTACGATGGCAAGACCCATTCCGTGGACAGCAAGGAAGTCGCCTTCGTCGCCGCCGGCAAGAAAGCCTTCCTCGATGCTATCGCGAAAGCCCGGCCCATCGTGCTGGAACCCATCGTCAACGTCGAACTGAACATCCCCGAATCCGCCATCGGCGATGTGAGCGGCGATTTGTCCTCGCGGCGCGGCCAAGTGACCGGCCACAACCCGGCGCGGGGCGGCATAGCCTCGGTCTCGGGCCGTGCCCCGTTGGCGGAACTGGATAACTACCACTCGCGGCTGAAATCGCTCACCGCCGGGCAAGGCTCCTACACGCTGGAACTCAGCCACTACGAGCAGGTGCCGCCGAATGTGCAGCACGGCTTGGTGAGCCAATACAAGCCCCACGCGGAAGACTGATAGCGCCCATGCAAAAGCTCGCCGTCGAATATCTCATTCGGACCAAAGACCGCCACCCCGACCGCATCGCGCTAGTGGAAGGCGGAATCTCCGTCACCTACGCCGAACTCTGGCGACGGGCGGTGGCGCTGGGACATGCCGTCCGACACGCCGTGCCGGGACCGCGCCGCCCCGTGGTGGTCAACATCGACAAATCCATCGCCGCCGTCACCGCCATCCTGGCCGTGCAGTTGAGCGGGCATATCTACGTGCCTTTCGACCCGGCCACGCCGGCGGAACGGCGCAATGTGGTGTGGCGACTGCTGGATGACCCGCCCGTAGTGGAGCAAAACGGGGCGGGCTTCCGGGTGGGCGGTTTGGACGTCGATCCCACGTCATACAGCGCGGATCAAGAATCCGCGCTGCTGAATGGTTTAAAGACGCTGACCAACCTCGACCCCATCTACATCATCTTCACCTCCGGCACCACGGGCGAACCCAAGGGCGTGACTATCTCCAATGCCGGGGTGATCGACTATATCGACTGGGTAGTGAAAACCTATTCGGTCGATGAAAACGAAATCATCGGCAGCCAAGCCCCGCTCTATTTTGATAACTCGGTGCTGGACTTATACGCCACCTTCGCCACGAGTGGCACGCTACATCTGATTGAGAAAAAGAAATTCCGCTTCCTATCGGACTTGGTGAAATACCTGGAAGAGCAGCGCATCAGCCTGATTTTCTTCGTCCCTTCCCTGCTGGCGAATATCGCCGCCTTCGATTTATTCTCCGGGCGGAAGCTGGAAACCCTCCGCAAGGTATTGTTCGCGGGCGAGGCCATGTCGCTCAATACCCTCAAATACCTGCGGGAAAAACTGCCCCACGCCCTGCTATCCAATCTTTACGGCCCCACGGAAATCACCGTGGACTGTATTTATCAGATATTCGGCGACGAACTGGATGCCTTGGAAGATGTTCCCTTGGGTTCGGCCTGCGAGAATTCCAGTATCTTTTTTCTGGACGACGCCGGGCAAGTCGTCGAAGAAAACGACACGGCGGCGGAAATCTGCGTCGGTGGTGTCGGAGTGGCATTGGGGTATTGGAATAACCCGGAAAAAACAGCGGCGGCGTTCATTCAAAACCCGAAGAATCCCAACTATCGGGACATCCTCTATAAAACCGGGGATTATGGTTATGTCTCGTCCAAGGATGGCTTAATCCATTTCATCGGGCGGCGCGACCACCAAATTAAGCACCTGGGCCATCGCATCGAATTGGGGGAAATTGAAACCGCTTTGGCGAGGCTGGAAGAAATTCAGCAATGCTGCGTACTGTATGATCGGGACAATCAGCGCATCGTGGCGTTTTATTCCGCTGGCGAGGAGATTTCATCCACCGATTTAAATCATCGGCTAGCTGGGTTTTTACCCGCCTATATGCTGCCCCGCAATTTTCATCGGCTGGAATCGTTTCCGGTCACGGCGAATGGCAAAATCGACCGGACTCAATTAGCGCCGCTAATCGGTCAGGCTTAGTTGTCGCCCAAACTTCAAAACGGGGAATTAATCTTTCCCGCTGGCCCATTCATAATAAGAAAATCATGATTAAAGCCCCCCTCCCCCCACTCGTTCCCCTGTGCCACAGGGGAACGCAGTTCGGGCACGCCGCGCCCCACGGCTACCTCATAAAACACGAGGCTTCCTGGCTTAACTCGCAACTCGTAGAAACCAGCAAGGTTCCAGTTTTCGCGGTTCGGGAAGAGGGAGCTTCCAAGACCGCATTCCCAAGCAGGAGCTTGGGAACGAGCGGGAAACAAGCGTGGGAACGAGCGGAATAAGCCATGGCCGGCCTACTCCGCGACCGGCCCGCCAGCGCCGAACAACGGGCACGCAACGCCGCCGGGCATAACCCTCGGGTGGTCTTGGCCGTACTCGCCATGCTGGCGCTCTACGCCTATTTGTTCACCCAAATCGCCGCGCCCTTGGGGCTGCCCTTGCCGGAAGACCTAGCGCAGTGGCTAGGCTGGGTACCCCCCCATGTGTTCGACGACGACCATAACGTCGATAGCAAAATCTGGGTGTTCGGGGCCGATCAGAATTACCTCGACAGCGACGCCCAACGCCTGGTCTTATTCGCCGCCCTGGCCGGAACCTTCCTCTGCGCCTATTTCCTGCCCATGCGTTACAAGCAGGCGTCCTTGGTGCTGTGGTTCCTGGGCGCGGGGCTGGTCATTTTCAAAGCCGCCACCGTGGCCGGACTGTTGGCCGCGCATCTCATCATTTACCTGCTATTCCACGCCCCACCGCTCCGACAAGGCTTGTTGCTGGCCGCCGCCGCTGGGGCGTTGGGGCATTTGGCTTTCGCTGGCCTTTCCGGGGCGTCCGTCGCCATGGCCTTGGTTTCTGGGGCGGTCGTCATGGAAACCTACCGGCATGGCCTGCCGCGCTTGGAACGCTATCCCCGCGTTCTAGCGACGGTGCGCGTGATGGCGGTGCAATCCTCCTTGGTCGCCGTGCTTGTCCTCAGCCTCGCCGAAATCCTGGCGGGCGAACACTGGAAACTGCCGCTGGGCATCGTGCTGTTCTTCTGGCAATGGCGGCGGCTGACCGTCTACCACATCGACTACCACAATGGGCAAGTGCCGAAAGACCTGCCGCTCACCGGGTATCTCTCGCTATTTTTAACCCCGGCGGTCATATCCAACTGGAATATCGGCAGCACCGTCGGCCTGGGGTATACCTACCTCAGCAATAGTTATTTCGCCGAGGATAAAAATAAACTGGCGTTGGATGGCGTGAAAATCTGGGGCGTGGCCCTAATTTACCTGCTCTTGGGGGAATGGATACGCTGGTCGCTGGTGGATGGGTTCACCGAGCTGGGTATCGCAGTCCACCGCGCCAACCTCAAACGACTGGTTTGTGATTTCGTCGACACCGGCCACACCACCACCGCGACGGTGTTGTCCACCGCGTTTCTGGATCAAGTGCGCTGGTTATTGGCCTGGGCCGGTGGGCTGCATTTTAGAACCGGGTTATTCCGGGTGTTTGGCTACCGTTGCGACCCTTACTATAACCATCCCTGGCTAGGCACCAACCTAGTCTCATTCTGGACCCGCTTCACCTTCCATTATCGGGAATTCTTGGTGCGGGTATTTTTTTACCCAGTATTTTTCCGTTACTTCCGAGACAATACC
>NZ_JBTEKS010000138.1:0-10048 GCF_054333355.1 Methylomagnum sp.
GCTAGCCTGCCATCCCTGCGGGAAGGCCGCAGCTTGAAATTTTTGAGCTTGCCCGAGGGGCACGATCCCGATTCGCTGGTACGCACCGAGGGAATGGAAAGCTTCCTTGCCCGGATTGAGAATGCGCAGTTGTTTTCGAAATATTTTGTTGCGCAACTGACGCACCGCCTAGGATTTGCGACGATAAAGACACCGGAGCAACGGGCGGCGTTCATGGGAAGCGCTAGGCCGCTGATAGAAAAGCTGGCGGCAGGGAGTTTTTTGGAGGAAATGGAGCGCGAGTTGGAGCGTTTGGTGGGACGGTCGCCGCTGGAAAGCGCGGTCAAATCCATCTCAATGGAGGCTTCAGCCCAAGCGAGGGAGCGAACAGCGCCTTCACTGTGGCGCACATTCTTGGCTTTATTGTTGCAAAATCCCGAGTTAGCGGCCTCAATCCCCAAGGATAGTCGGGCACGGCTGGAAAGCCATGGCAAAGCGGGGGAACTCGTTCGGACTATTTTAGGCTTGCTGGACATGCGGCCGGACACGAGTGTCGGCGGGCTTTTGGAGTACTTTCGGGATATGCCGGAAGAGGCATGGATAAATAAGCTGATAAGCCTAAGAACCAACGTCGCGGCTGATTGTATCCAAACGGTGTTTGCGGACACCTTGACTCGTTTGGATGGACAAATGCGTAGTGAGCGCTTGGACGTGCTGATTCATAAATCCAAGGCAATGCGTCTCAACGCGGAGGAGCGTGAAGAAATGCGCTCGTTGATGGCTTATTGAACAAGCTGCAAATTTTTATTCTTGCCAAATTACAATATACTAATTAGTTCGCGGTCAAATCGTAGTCATGGGTTAGTTGATGAACTTGGAACAGCAACAATCTCAGCTTAAAGAGCTTATCGCCAAGGGCAAGATGCAGGGTTACCTCACCTATTCCGAGGTTAACGACCATCTGCCGGGCGATATCGTCGACCCCGAGCAGATGGAAGACATCATCCTGATGATCAACGATATGGGGATCGAGGTCCACGAGGACGCGCCCGATACCGATTTGATCTCGGAGCCTACCGTCGTTACTGAGGACGACGAAGAAGAGGCGGCGGAGGTGGCGGCGGCGCTGGCTTCGTCTGTCGACACTGAACTGGGACGAACCACGGACCCAGTGCGCATGTACATGCGCGAAATGGGTACGGTGGAGTTGCTGACCCGTGAAGGGGAACTCAGCATCGCCAAGCGGATTGAGGAGGGGATCAACCAAGCGGCTAATGAATTGGTGCGCTTTCCGGCGGCCATGGATTATTTTCTCGCCGCCTTTGAAACGGTTGAGAAAGGTGATGCGCGGCTGTCTGACCTGATTTCCGATTTTTTTGATCCGGCGGGCACGACGACAGATGAGGTGTTGGTTGACGACGAGGCCGAAACCGATATCCTTGACGACGCAGAAAGCGGCCCAGACCCGGCCATGGTCAAGGAGAAGCTGGATGCTTTCGCAAAGCGCTATAAAGCCGCCACCAGCGCCCACCAGAAATATGGCTACCAACATGAACGAACCCAAAAGGCGTTTGACGCCTTGGCGGAAAACTTCATGGAATTCAAGAAAACGCCACCTTTCTTTAAGGAGCTGACGGACATTCTGCATGGCGTGGTCGAGAGGATTCGTGAGCAGGAAAGGACCATCCAGGATATTTTCGTCAATAAGTCGCGGGTTCCCCGTGCGGAATTTATCGCGTCCTTCATTGGACATGAAAGCGACCCCGCATGGTTGCAGTCGTGGCTGGACTCGGGCAAGCCTTCGGCGACTTTCCTGACAAACTATGTCGAAGATGTCAAGCGTGCGCAAGAGCGCTTGGCTCAGGTAGAGAAGGACAACCAACTCTCGATCAAAGACATCAAAGATATTAACCGGCGCGTGTCCATTGGTGAAAATCAGGCGCGTTTAGCTAAAAAGGAGATGATTGAAGCCAATTTGCGTTTGGTGATCTCCATTGCCAAGAAATATACTAACCGCGGCTTGCAGTTCCTTGATTTGATTCAGGAAGGCAATATCGGCTTGATGAAGGCGGTGGATAAGTTCGAATATCGGCGCGGCTATAAGTTTTCCACCTATGCGACTTGGTGGATTCGCCAAGCCATTACCCGCTCCATCGCCGACCAAGCGCGGACGATTCGCATCCCGGTTCATATGATCGAAACGATCAACAAGCTGAACCGCATTTCCCGGCAGATGTTGCAGGAAATGGGGCGCGAGCCGACTCCGGATGAGCTGGCGGTGCGCATGGATATGCCGGAGGACAAGGTTCGCAAGGTGTTGAAAATCGCCAAGGAGCCGATCTCCATGGAAACCCCGATTGGCGACGACGAGGATTCGCACTTGGGGGATTTCATCGAGGATTCGCGGGTGATGTCGCCGATTGAACACGCCACGGTGGCAAGTCTTCGGGAAACCACCCAGCAGGTTTTGGCCGGGCTGACAGCGCGGGAGGCAAAGGTATTGCGGATGCGCTTCGGCATCGACATGAATACCGACCACACTTTGGAAGAGGTCGGCAAGCAATTCGATGTCACCCGTGAGCGTATCCGGCAAATCGAGGCGAAGGCGTTGCGCAAGTTGCGTCATCCATCCCGGTCCGAGCAGTTGCGGAGCTTCCTTGACATAGATTGAAACGAGTTCGGGCCCTTAGCTCAGTTGGTTAGAGCAGGGGACTCATAATCCCTTGGTCCAAGGTTCAAGTCCTTGAGGGCCCACCAAGAAAAAAAGGCTTACGCGGTTCTTCCGGGTAAGCCTTTTTGTTACCTGATTAGCAAGGAAATTCATTCCCCCTTTGCAAAAGGGGGGGTAGGTGGGATTTGAAAAGCGTGCGGCTCTTGGAAGGGCTAGAAATCCCCCTCAATCCCCCTTTTTCAAAGGGGGAAGAAAGACGGCTTCCCGGCCAATGAAGTTCCTTGCTAATCAGGTTTTGTTATGAGCGATTGGAGAATCCCCGGTTTGCCGGAGTCGCCCTTGTTTCTCATCAAAAGTATTTTCAGCCCAACCCGCCAAGCACTGATGTTGGCCTTATTGCTCCTGGCCCAACCCCCGCTAGCCTCGGCGGTGCCCCCCGAGCCGCGCCTCGATTTGTCCGCGCCCCGTGATTACGGCTACACGATGGGCGACCTCATCGAACACACGCTCACCGTGACCGTGCCCCACCCCTACGCGCTGGAAACCAGCTTCCTGCCCCGACCCGGCGTGTTGGACGAATGGCTGGACGTGCGCTCGGTGGACTGGCGGGCCGCGCCGGAAGACGGCGCCACGCGCTACCGCATTCGCATCACCTATCAACTTTTCAAGGGCGTTCGTGGCGTGGAATCGGCGGTGGTGCCGCCCTTGCCGCTACGCTTCTCTGGCCCGGAAGCTTTAGAAGTCAAAGCTCCCGAATGGCCATTCACCGTCACTCCGCTCATTCCGCCGAACCTGCCCGATGAGTCTGTGGCAATCCGGGACGGGTCGCCCCCTGAACCCTTGGCGATGGATTCCCATTGGAGCCGTTTGTGGATATATCTGGCGGGCGCGGCCTTGGTGGCGGGCGGGCTGATTTGGCGCAAATTGGGTGGAAGCCGTCGTTCCCGCCCTTTTCATCGCGCCCGCCGCGAACTCAAGCCCTGGCTGCGTGGCCCGGCCTCGCCGGAAAGCTACCGCGCCGCCGCCAGAATCCTGCACCAAGCCTTGGATGAAACCGCCGGTCACGCCGTGTTCGCCGGGGAGCTGGATGGGTTCTGTGCCGTGCGTCCGGCCTTCGCTGAATTGCGGGATGAATTGGCCGACTTTTTCGGCTTGTCGCAACGGCTGTTCTTCACCGCGCCCAACGCGCCCGTTCCGGCGGATTTTCCGGCCAGCCGATTCGTCGAACTCTGCCGCCGCTGCATCGCCGCCGAGAGGGCAGGGCGGTGAATCTGGGCTTTTCCGAGCCTTGGGCTTTGTTGTTGGGCGCGACGGCCTTGCTGCCTTGGTTTAAGCGCGGCCAGCCCGCCCTGGGCTATTCCGCTGTGGCGATGATTCCCGCCGATCCCTTGTCGGTGCTGATCGACCGGCTGCTGCGTATGGCGGGCGTGGCGGCGGCGGTGTGCTTGACGCTGGGCATCGCGGGTCCGTTCAGCAAGGAGCAATGGGTGGAGCGCGTCGGCACGGGTGCCCATATCGTATTGCTGCTGGACCGGAGCAGCAGCATGAACGAGAACTTCACGGGCAAATATCTCGGTGCCAGGGCCAGCGAATCCAAGAGCTACGTGGCCCAGAAGCTCCTGTCCGAGTTCGTCGCCCGGCGCGAGCATGATTTATTCGCCATGGTGGAATTCGCCGCCGCGCCCATCTACGTGCTGCCCTTGACCCAGGACCGCGAGGCGGTGCAAGCGGCCATCGCGGCGGCGGGCGGGCGCGGCCACGGCGCCACGGATATAGCGCCAGGACTCGCCATGGCTTTGGATTTCTTCGCCGGGAAGCCTGTCACCGGCTCGCGGCTTATCCTGCTGGTGTCCGATGGCGCGGCCCGCATCGACGACGAGACCCGCGACCGGCTCCGCCAGACCTTTCAGGAAACCCGGTCCACCCTGTACTGGGTTTATTTGCGCAATCCCAAAGGGGCGAGGCTGTCGGACAAGCCGACCAATCCCAACGAAAGCACCACGCCGGAATATTTCCTGCACCAGTACTTCCAGGAGCTTGGCGTGCCTTACCGCGCCTTCGAGGCGGAGAATCCAGAAGCCATGCGACAGGCTATCGCCGAAGTGGAGCGGCTGGAAAACCTGCCTTTGGCCTATTTGGAGAAACTGCCTCGGCGGGATATGTCGGGCGCGTGCTTCGGCGCGGCTTTGTTTTTTATCCTGTTGCTGATGGCGGGCAAGGCCATGGAGGTGAAGTCGTGGGCCGCGTGATGTCTGTAGTCTGGGTGTTGCTGGCCGCGCTGTTGGCCGGTGCTGTTTATGAGGGCTGGTCCTTATATCGAGTGGCGGGCTTCAATCGGCTTATCGCCCAACCGGCGAAGATTGAAGTGGAAGATTCCACCGCGCCGGAACTGGTCTACGCCAAGGCTTGCGACTTGGCCAGCCACGGCGACCGGCAGGAGGCGTTGCGCTTGTTCAGTACTCTAATGGATCGGGGCGACGAGACGTTCCGGGCGCGGGTGCGCTATAACCTCGGCACCCTTTATCTGCGCGACGCGGCGGCGTTGTGGAACGCGAAAGGGGTGTTGGAATATGTCCGGGTGAATACCCTGGTGGCGGCGGCCAAGGAAAATCTCCGCGAAGCCTTGCGCTTGAACCCAGATCATTGGGACGCCCGCTATAACTTGGAGCATGCCTATCGCATCACGCCGCCGCCCAAGGAAAAACCGAAGGCGGATTTCCAAGGCTCAAAGGGCAGCGTGTTCGCGACGGTGCCGAGCATTCCGGGGGGCGGGCCGTGAGCCAGCCCGTCAGAGGCGGCATAGGCTTCTTGGTTGGCCGCCCGCTGAGGGCTAACTGGCGCCTCGTCGCCCTGTTGCTGGCCGCTATCGTGACGCTGGCGACCTTTTTCCATCCCCGTCTGCCGCTGCCCCGTTCCGTCTACCGCTATATGTTCGTGCTGGATATTACCCAGAGCATGAATGCGAGGGATTACCACGCCGAAGGGCTTCCGGCGGAACGGCTGAACTACGCGAAAGAGTCCATCCGCCGCGTGCTGCATGATTTGCCGTGTGGGTCGGAAGCCGGATTGGGCCTATTCACGACCCAGAACGTGCAATTCCTATTTGAGCCTATCGAAATCTGCGGGCATTTTTCCGTCATTGACGACGTGCTGTCCCATATCGACTGGCGCATGGCCTGGGCCGCCAATAGCAACGTGACCTCGGGGCTGTACGCGGCGCTCCGCGAACTGGCGAAACGCGACCCCGATGTCCGGCTGGTGTTTTTCACCGACGGTCAGGAAACCCCGCCGCTCACGCTAAAGCCGAGTTTCACAGGCAAACCCGGCGGGACCGGGGGGGTGCTGGTGGGTGTCGGCGGTCCCCGGCCCACGGTGGTGCCGCGTTATGATCGGGAGAATCGTTATCTCGGTGATTGGCAGAATGTGGATATAGAACCGCCGCCAGTGTCGTCCACCGATTATTCCGAGATGCTTGAAACCCATGCCCTGCCGCGAGAGGGCGTGTATTTGTCTTGGCTGGATGAATCGCATCTGAAAGAGCTTTCCGCCGTCACTGGCTTGCGCTACCACCGCTTGGAAGACCCAGCGTACCTCAGCAAGGTTTTGCGCGAGACCGATTTCGCCGAGCGCCGCCCCGCCGACACTGACCTGCGCCCGCCGCTAGGATTGGCCGCGCTGACCGGGCTGCTTTTGGTCTATATGGGGAGGGTTGGTTTGCAGGGAAGGAGGCCATGAGATATGCCTGTTGGAAAGGCGCTGATTTATTTGGGCATGGCCGCGTGCGGTGTGGGGCTGATTCTGACTTATGCGCCGGGGCTGCTGGGGTGGTTCGGCAAGCTGCCCGGCGACATTCGTATTGAAGACGAAAACCGCTCCATATTCATTCCCATCACCAGCATGGCAGTGGTGAGCTTGGTTCTGAGCCTGCTGATTAATTGGTTTTCACGGCGGTAGCGGGGATGCTTGCTTGGACGCGCGGGCAGCGGCGCGAAATGAGCAAAGTATGTCCCTGTTGACATGCCACGGGACTTCCCGTAAATTGGACCGCTTTACCAAAGGGCTATGCCCTTTGAATGCGCGAGACGGGTCTAGCGCAAATGGTTAAAGTTTAGTTAGGCGTTGGGCGAAAAAGATTTCGGAGTTTGGTAAATGACCACGATCAATCAGTTGGTTCGGAAGCCGCGGTTACGCAAGGAAGAGAAAAGTAATGTT
The DNA here is from genome assembly GCF_054333355.1 of Methylomagnum sp. NCBI lineage: Bacteria > Pseudomonadati > Pseudomonadota > Gammaproteobacteria > Methylococcales > Methylococcaceae > Methylomagnum > Methylomagnum sp. The sequence goes on from NZ_JBTEKS010000138.1 coordinate 6,863, forward strand.
CCCGCGCTTGAGGGTTGCCCTCAGCGGCGCGGTGTTTGTACCCGCGTCTACACGACGACCCCTAAGAAGCCTAACTCGGCTTTGCGGAAAGTGGCTCGTGTGCGGCTGACGAACGGGGCTGAGGTCAGCAGCTATATCGGCGGTGAAGGCCACAACCTTCAGGAACACTCCGTGGTGCTGATTCGGGGCGGTCGTGTTAAAGACTTGCCGGGTGTGCGTTATCACGTCGTTCGCGGTAGCCTGGATACGGCGGGGGTTCAGAAGCGCCGTCAGGGTCGTTCCAAGTACGGCGCTAAGAAGCCGAAAAGTTAATTGATCCTGGATATAAGTCATGTCAAGAAGAAGAGTTTCCCAAAAAAGAGAGCTGGTTCCGGATCCCCGTTTCGGTAGCGAAACGCTGGCTCGCTTCGTAAATATGTTGATGCTGAGCGGCAAGAAGTCTGTTGCCGAGCATGTCGTTTATGGTGCCTTGGATCAGATCGAGACCAAGACCAGCCAGTCTTCCTTGGATGTGCTGCATAAGGCGCTGGATAACGTGCAGCCGCTGGTGGAAGTTAAATCCCGCCGCGTCGGTGGCGCTACCTATCAGGTGCCGGTTGAGGTTCGTCCCTCTCGGCGCGTGGCTTTAGCGATGCGTTGGCTGATTGATTCGGCCCGCAAGCGTAGCGAAAAAGGCATGGTCGCCAAGCTGGCGGCGGAATTGTTGGACGCCAATGATAATCGTGGCTCAGCCGTGAAGAAGCGTGAGGATACTCACCGGATGGCTGAGGCGAACAAGGCATTCTCGCATTATCGCTGGTAGACCGGACGATAAGGATCACCCATTCCACGTTTACTGCATGCTGGTTTAAGCCGTGGCACGCACGACGCCCATCGAAAGATACCGCAACATCGGCATATCCGCGCATATTGACGCGGGTAAGACGACCACCACCGAGCGGGTTCTTTTCTATACCGGCATCAATCATAAGATTGGTGAGGTACACGATGGTGCCGCGACCATGGATTGGATGGAGCAAGAGCAGGAGCGTGGAATCACCATCACCTCGGCGGCGACGACCACATATTGGCGGGGCATGGGGTTAAATTACCCCGAGCATCGCATCAATATTATTGATACGCCGGGGCACGTCGACTTCACTATCGAAGTGGAGCGCTCGATGCGGGTGTTGGATGGTGCCTGTATGCTTTATTGCGCCGTGGGCGGCGTTCAGCCGCAATCGGAAACGGTTTGGCGCCAGGCCACGAAGTATGGCGTGCCGAGAATCGCGTTTGTGAACAAGATGGATCGTTCCGGTGCCGATTTCTTCAAGGTTTACAGGCAAATGCGGGAGCGTTTGCGGGCCAATCCTGTTCCGATTCAGGTGCCGATTGGTGCCGAGGAAGGATTCAAAGGGGTGGTCGATCTAGTCAAAATGAAGTCCATTCTTTGGGTTGAATCCGATAACGGGGCGACCTTTGTTTACGGAGAGATTCCCGAGGAGCTTGCCGATGCGGCGGCAGAATGGCGCGAGAAGATGGTGGAGGCTGCCGCCGAATCGGACGAGGACTTGATGACCAAGTACCTTGAAGGTGGCGAGTTGTCGGAAGCTGAAATCATCGGCGCTTTGCGCTATCGGACCATCGCGCTGGAAATCATCCCCATGCTGTGTGGTTCGGCCTTTAAGAATAAAGGTGTCCAGGCCATGCTGGATGCGGTGATTGATTATCTACCCTCTCCAGTTGATGTTCCCGCTATCAAAGGGATAGACGCTAACACGGAGCAACCCGTAGAACGTCATTCCAGCGACAGCGAGCCTTTCTCCGCACTTGCCTTTAAGATCATGACCGACCCATTCGTAGGGTCGCTGACCTTTGTCCGGGTGTATTCGGGCGTTCTCAATTCCGGTGAGAGCGTGATTAATTCCCAAACTGGGAATAAAGAGCGGATCGGGCGTCTGCTGCGAATGCACGCGAATAATCGCGAAGAGATCAAAGAAATCCGTGCTGGCGATATCGCCGCGTGTGTCGGTCTCAAAGACATCGTTACGGGCACGACCTTGTCTGCTACTGACAGGCCGGTGGTTCTTGAGCGAATGGAATTCCCGGAGCCAGTTATTTCTGTGGCTGTGGAACCCAAGACAAAAAGCGATCAAGAGAGGATGGGTTTGGCCTTGCAGCGGCTCGCTCAAGAAGACCCGTCATTCCGTGTTCACACCGATGAAGAATCGGGGCAAACAATTATTTCCGGCATGGGAGAGTTACACCTCGAAATCATCGTGGACCGGATGAAGCGAGAGTTCAAGGTTGAGGCCAATGTGGGTGCTCCGCAGGTGGCATATCGGGAAACGATTCGAAAGTTGGTGGAGCAGGAAGGCAAATACATCCGACAAACTGGTGGGCGAGGTCAGTACGGTCACGTCTGGTTGCGCATTGAGCCATTATCCGAGAATAGTGGCTACGAGTTTGCGAATGGCGTTGTGGGTGGGATGATTCCAAGGGAGTACATCCCCGCCGTTGATAAAGGTGTGCAAGAGCAGCTTCAAAATGGTATATTAGCTGGCTATCCCGTGGTGGACGTGAAAGTGACGCTATTTGACGGCTCTTACCACGACGTAGATTCCAGTGAGATGGCGTTCAAGATCGCTGGCTCCATGTGCTTCAAGGAAGGCTGCAAAAAAGCAGGTCCTGTGCTGCTAGAGCCGATTATGAGCGTGGAAGTTGAGACTCCCGAAGAGTATATGGGTGACGTAATGGGCGACTTAAATAGAAGGCGCGGCGTCATGTTCGGGATGGACGATAATGCGGGCGTCAAGGTGCTTAAAGCAGAAGTTCCTTTGGCCGAAATGTTTGGATACTCCACGAGTCTGCGCTCATTAAGTCAAGGTCGAGCCACTTACTCCATGGAATTCAAAAAGTATCAGGAAGCTCCGACGAATATCGCGGACGTCGTCATTAAAAAGGCGGCTGTAGGCTACTAAGGTTTAGAACTATTTGTAGAGAGGAATTTGAGTCGTGTCCAAAGAGAAATTTACACGCACGAAGCCGCATGTGAACGTGGGAACAATTGGTCATGTGGATCATGGCAAGACGACCCTGACGGCGGCGCTGACCAAGGTGGGCGCGGAGCGCTTCGGCGGGGTGTTCAAGGCGTATGACCAGATCGACGCGGCCCCCGAGGAGCGGGCGCGCGGCATCACCATCGCG
>NZ_JBTEKS010000139.1:0-10008 GCF_054333355.1 Methylomagnum sp.
TTTTCATTTTGGGTTTATGGCGTTCACATAGGCCGACTCGGTTTGCGAAACCGAGTCGGCTTTTCTCGTTGCCGTACACTCATGTTGAAAACGCTCTAACTTAATGCCAGTGGCGGGCCACCCGGTCGGGACCGCGCCGCGTCATTGCAGGCAACGCCAGCCGAAAACCGGATAGTGTTCGACTCGAACCGACTCACAGCCCTTTGCCGACGGTGCCCCAATCCTATGCAAGTCCAGGAACTGCCCCCCCTCCCCTTCAAGCTCGATTTGCGCTCGGCCTCGGAATGGCTGGACCGGCTGCCGGTGAGCAATATCCGGGAGACCTGTCGGCTGCTGTTCCCGATGTTGCAGTTGTTGAACCTCTATCCCATGGCGCCCCGGCTGCGTTTCGACATCCTCGAACACTCCCGCCCCATCGTCTTCAGCCTCACCCGCAACTTGCAGCCCCATCTGGCCGACCGGACCTTTCCCCTCGACAGCAAGACCCGCAAAATCGCCACCTTGTCCGCCCGCTTCCATCTGGAGGCCGCCATGGGCTATCGGCTGCTGCTGGAGGACACCTCGTTCGGCAAGGTGTTCGCCGCCAGCGAGCGGCTGGCCATCCTGCGCTGGGCCTTGGAGAATCTGGCCTACGGCCAATTGCGCACGGCCCAGGTGTATGAGGTGCCCTCGTCCTCGGCCAGTCCGACGCTGCAAAAGCTGTATGCCTACGCGCTGACGAATCGCCTGCTCGACGAGTTCGTGGCGACGGAACGGGAGCGCCCCGCCACCTTCCGGGAGCTGTTCGCCAGCGCCGGCCTGTTTCAACTGGCGGCGCCCGGACGCTTGGCGGCGGCGGAGATGCAGCGCTTGTTCGACCGGCTCTGGCTACGGGGCGGAATGGACGGCTTGGGCCTGGAGGCGGACGAAGGCGGCAGGCAGGCGGTTTTCTGGTTCGATCCCGCCGCCGCGACCATCCTGGTGCCCGCCTTGCCCAGCGCCCCCCCCGCCCCGGACTTGCCCTATATTTCAGCGGAAAAATTCGTGGCGGCCTGGAACGCCGCGACCCGCTCCGGCGAAACCCCGGAGGACGAATCGTTCCGGCGGGTCTGGCGGCGCCTCGGGGAGCGCCTGCCCTGCCCGGAAAACATGGGGCGGCGGCGGGTGGTGCTGTCGGTGGGGTTCGTGTCCATCGTGTCGATGCTGTGGAACATCGAAGCCCGCCAATCGGCCCCCAAGCGCCGCACCGGAGGCGTGGCCTGGTCGGGGCTGGGGGGATTTGAATTGGCGCCCACGGGCGAGTTCGCGCCGCAGGACAACCGTCCGGCGAAATTCAAGGGGCGGCCACGCTTGGCGGACTTGGTGGCGTCCGCCGAGTTGACCGACGAGGAGCGTACGGTGGAAGTGGTGCCCACGGAGTTCCCCGGCTTCTACCTGATGGATTCGGGACGCTTGGCGCTCCGGGCGGGGCTGTTGGTGGGACTGAATTCCGACAACCATCATGTTCAGTTGGGCGTGCTGCGCGGCGGTCAAATCCGCGATGGGCGGTATTGGCACAGCTTCGAATTGATCGGCGACCGGGTGCGGCCCGTCAGGGTCACGGGCAGCAACGGCAAGGACGACAAGCGCAATGGCTTCATTGTGGTGGACCCGGCGGGCCACTCGGCCAGCCTGATCGTGCCGCCCGGCAAATGGCGCCGCGATGACACCGTGACCGTGTATTTGCTGGATGGTCAGCCGGTGGTGCATCTCGCCAAGCTGCTGGAAGCCACGGCGGACTTCTGCCATTTCTTGCTGGCGGAATCGGTGGGTTAAACGTGGGTTTTCAATTCGGGTGTACGGTATTAACCCCCAACCCCCCTTATCAGGGGGGCTAAGACTCCCTCCCCTGATAAAGGGGAGGGCCGGGTAGGGGTTTAGAGCGAGCCAGCCGTACAAGCAAAATGATAACGCTCTAAACGTGGCTTTTCGTAGGGCGGGTGGAGTAGCGCCTGGTGAGGCCGCGCATTTCAAGAAAGCCTTGCGTGCGTCCAACCCGCGCAATCAGTGAGCGTGGGCATTCTCAAGCCCACTTCCAATGCTCGAACATGGCGGCCTGCCCGCAGGCGATGCCCCGCTGGTCCAGCAAATTCCAAATCACCGCGCCCTCGATCTCGAACCGCCGCCCGTGCCGACCAACGCGCACGCCCCGGTAATCGTCCACATAGCCCTGCTCGGCGACCTTGCACAGCAACAGCTCGCGGGACTCCTGGTTGACGCGCTCCGCCGACAGGCGCGAGGGGCAGGCGGTGATTTCTTCCCAACTCATGGCGAACAGGCTCATCGCGGTCTGGTTGGCGTAGTTGAAGAGCGGGTCCGGGGCGGTGTCGTGGGAAGCCACGGCGAACCTCGCCCGGAACAGAAACCGGGCGGCGTCCACGTCGGTCATGCGGGGATCCACCAGCTCGCGGCCCGTCCAATGCCGGAGGCTATAGCGCAGGATGGCCACATGCTCGGCCAGATAAGCGTTGTCTTCGCTGGGTAGCGGGAAAGCGGTCATAGGGCTGGATTCACGGTTGAGAAAAGACGGGGCGAATTATGGCCCAGATAAGGGAATTGCCAAGCACGGTATCCGTGGGAGTGGCCTTTAGGCCACGGCTAGTGCTTTGTCAGCCATTGAAGGACGTAATAGGCGTAGGGCGGGCAGGTATTCCCTGCCCGACGCTTCGGCCAGACCGCCTAGTCGTGGCCTGAAGGCCACTCCCACAGGGTTGTTTTCGGCCAAATCCTTACCGGCCAGCCCGCCCCCATCGCCATCCCCTAGCCTTCTTCCCCGCCCGCTCGCCGGTGACTCTGACCTTCCCGGCCAGCTCGGCTTCCAAAGCCAGTTCCAAATGCTCCACCCGCACCACCGTGGCCGGGGAATGCTGTAGCACCCGGACGGGTCGGCCTTCGGTCAGGCCATAGGCCTGCAAATGCTCCCGCTGGTGGCTGGGCAGGTCTTCGGCGAATCCGGAAATCTGGGCGTGGTCGCCCGCCGCCACGTCGTTCAGGGTCATGATCGCATTCTCCAAAGTGGATGATTTCTTGTGGAACAGCCGCCCCAGCCGCGACGCGAGGCTGGTCCGGGACACGTCGATGGTGGAATAGCCGCAGGCCGGACAGCACACCGTCGCACAGGACGCCCCCATCGGGCAGGACGTGCAGCCGCCGTGGTCGTGGGCCACGAAGCGATGGCCGCACAAGGGGCAGTCGATCTGTGTGCCGCTCATAGCCCACCCCAGCCAATCATGAGCAGCCCACGGTTCAGCAGCCCGCCAATCAGGAAGGCCAGCGGGAAGATCATCGCCAGCATCAGGGCGGCGGTGCGGCCCCCGTGCTCCTTGACGATAATCATGATGCTGGCGATGCAGGGAATGAACAGGGTGATCGTCACCATGCCCACCACCGCTTGCCGGGGGCTGAGCAAATTGGCCGATTCCAGCGCGAACAAGCCGGTCGCCCCGAAATCACGCCGCAAGAAGCCCATCAGGAAGGCCGCGCTGGCCTCCGCCGGGAGCCCCAGCCAATCCCGCACCAGCGGCTTGCCCGCCTCAATCAGCCAGGGCAGCGCGCCGAGCCGGTCCAGCGCGAACAACAGGAAGGTGCCGAACAGGAACAGCGGCACGACCTCCTTCAAATACCATTCCAGCCGGGCGAAGGTCTTGGTCAGCACGTTGCCGAACACCGGCACCCGCAGCGGCGCCAGGGCGATCAACAACGGCGTGCGCTCGCCCGGGATCACCCGCGCCGCCAGCCAGCCGACGACCAGCAGCACCGTGACCACGAAGCCCGCCCAGATCATGGTGGCGACCAGCGAGACCCGGCCCAGCATCCCCATTACCACGCCAAGCTGCGCCGAACAGGGCACCGCCAGCGCCAGCAGGAACGTCACCATCAAGCGCTCGCGGCGGCTTTCCAGAATGCGGGTGGTGAGCGTCGCCATGGTGACGCAGCCGAGGCCCAAGACCATGGGCAGGATGGCCTTGCCGTTCAGTCCCAAGGTGCGGAACACCCGGTTGCTCAGCACCACCAGCCGGGACAAATAGCCCGAGTCCTCCAGAATGCCGAAGGTGAAGAAGAAGGTGCTGACGATGGGCAGGATCAAGGCCAGGGCGTAGGTCATGCCCACGGTCCACAGGCCATATTCGCCGACCAGCAGATCGGTGATGAAGGGCAGCGGCGACCATTGCCGCACCTGTTCCGTCACCCAGGGGTTGAGCAGGTTCTCGAACAAATCCTCTTCCACCAGCCCCACCAGGGTGCTGGCGCCGAACTGGCCGACGAACCAGTAGATGGCATACAGCACGCCCAACAAGATCGGAATGCCCCACACCGGGTGGGTGGCGAGATGGCCCAGCCGGGCGCCCCACTGGCGGGAGTTCGAGCCGGTTTCCGCCACCACGGCGCGGGCGGTGTCCTCGGCGAAATGCAGCCGGGTGCGCTGGATGAGGGTGGAGAGCGGTTCCACGCAAGCCAGTTGCGCGGTTTCGCGGAAGGCTTGCAGCCGCTCCAGGTTGGCCGCGTCGAGCGATTCGGTCAGCCATTCCTCGGCGCTGGGGTCGCCCGCCAAAAAGGCCAGGGCCAGCCCGCGCCGGGCGAGGTGGGTGTGGGGCAGGCAGGCCACGATGTCCGCCGCCGCCGTTTCGATCTCGGCGGGATAGCTCAGCCGGAATTTAGGGGGGCGGGACTCGCCCAAATAGCCCATCAACTTAGGCACGCCCTCGCCCTTGATGGCGACGGCGGCCACCACCGGCACCCCCAAGCGGGCTTCGAGCTGGCCGGTGTCCACGGTCAGGCCACGGGCGCGGGCCTCGTCCATCATGTTGAGCGTCAGCACCAGCGGCACGCCCAGTTCCGCTAGTTGGGTGGTGAGCAGCAAGGTCCGGCGGAGATTGTTGCCGTCGCCCACCTGAGCGATGGCGCGGAGCCTCTCCCGCAGCAGGGCGCGGGCCGTGACCCATTCGTCCTCGGTGCGCGGCGGCAGGGTGACGATGCCGGGGGTGTCCACCACCGTCGCCGCCAAGTCCTTGCTGCGGCCACGGGCGACTTCGACCGTGGTGCCGGGATAGTTGGCGACGGTGACGTAGACGCCGGTCAAGTGGTGGAAGATCACCGACTTGCCGACGTTCTGATGGCCGACCAAGGCGATGCTGCCTTCCAGGTCGGGGCTGGCGATATCGGGCGAGGCGTGACAGGAACTCATGGCGTATTGGGTCTGAGCCTTAAGGTTTGGCGAACAATCTCGTTCCAAAGTTATCCGCGCCGCGCTCGTGGGTTGAGGAACGAAACCCAGCATTCCGGGATGCGGAGCGCCGGGTTTCCGCGAAACTCCAACCCAGCCCACGGCGATGCGCAATTGATAACTGTTCTCAAGAATATACCACGGAACCCGGCTCCAGCCCCGCCCGGCAAACCCTTTGGTTGTTCCGTGAAGCGGATGATATAGTCGGATGATGCCTTACGACTCACAGGGAATTACCCACCCAACAGGGCGCCCCACTATTTCGAAATTCATTCAACCCTCCCAGGAGACCAAACCATGAAAGGTGACGTGAAAGTCATAGAACACCTAAACCACTTGCTGGCCGGGGAATTGACGGCCATCGACCAGTATTTCGTGCATTCCCGCATGTACGACAATTGGGGCTTGAGCAAACTGGCCGAGCGGGTGGGCCATGAGATGCAGGACGAAACCGGCCACGCCGACAGCCTCATCAAGCGCATCCTGTTTTTGGAGGGCACGCCGGACCTCTCCAAGCGGGAGCCGCTGCTGGTCGGCCACGATGTGCCGTCCATGCTGAAGAACGATCTGGCGGTGGAGATTTCGGTGGTCGCCGCCTTGAAGGAAGTCATCGCCTACTGCGAATCGGTGCGTGATTTCCAGACGCGGGAAATCCTCGAAGTGATGCTGGAAGACACCGAGGTGGACCACGCCCATTGGCTGGAGCAGCAGCTTGGCCTGATTGATAAGGTGGGCTTGCCGAATTATTTGCAGTCGCAGATTTAAAAGCACGCACCACTCGCTGTGAGAGCGGCAGGGCAATCGCGCTTGCCTTTTTGGTTCCCTCGCCCGCCGGGAGAGGGAGAAAATCACATAGCGCGATTGCCCTGGTGGGGCGGTTTCCAACCGCCCCCACAAATCAAGCTTCCACGCCCCGCCATTCTTCTTCAACAGGACTTACGCAAGTTTTCCGCGAAGCGGGTGATGTAGGTCGGGCTTAAGCCCGACCTACAGCGATTTGTCCAGGATTGTGCGTAAGTCCTGTTCAACTTGTGCCGCAGGGTCCGCTCGCTGATTTTCAACAGCCGGGCGGCCTTGGCCTTGTCATCGCCGGTCGCCGCCAGCGCTTTACGAATCAAGCGCCGCGCCCTTCCCCCCACCCGTTTTTCCAGGTCCAAACCTCCCTCGTCCGACGCGGCGGCGAGGAAGGTGAGCCGCAGACGGCGGATGGTCATGGGCGGGATTCTCCACTGAGGGTGCAGGTTTATGTAACATTCCGCCCCGGCGCTTAAAGCCCTCCCCGTCCGGGAGAGCTTGCGCAGTGTAGGTTTTTACGAAATCGCGACTTGCCCCCTCTCTCACCGGGGGGACGGGGCAAAATAAGGCACAGGCCATGAATATCGACCCGCTGCTACACCAATTACGCTTGACCCCGCCCCAACGCAAATCCCCGTTGGCCCGGCTGCACATCGACCTGCCGCTGTTGGGCGGTTTGGCGATGCTGGCGGCGCTGGCCATGGTGGTGCTGTATTCCGCCTCCGGCCAAGACCCGAATGTGCTGCTGCGCCAGCTTATGCGGCTGGGGCTGGCCGCTGGCGTCATGATCGCCATCGCCCAGATCAACCCGCGCTTCTTCCAGTTCTACAGCCCCTTCCTGTATCTGGCGGGTGCCCTGCTGCTGACCGCTGTGCTGGTGCTGGGGAAGATCAGCATGGGCGCCCAGCGCTGGCTGGATTTGGGGGTTATCCGGTTTCAGCCGTCCGAGCTGACCAAGCTGTCCACCCCCATGATGATCGCCTGGTATCTGGCCCAGCACGCGCCGCCGCCGCGTCTCCAGCAATTGCTGGTGGCCGGGGTGTTGGTGCTGATTCCCACCCTGCTCATCGCCAAGCAGCCGGATTTGGGCACCGCCGTGTTGGTGGGGACGGCGGGCGCCGCCGTGGTGTTTTTGTCGGGGCTGCCGTGGATGTACATCATCGGCCTGGGGGCGGTGGGCGGGGGCTTGCTGCCGGTCATCTGGCATTTCATGCGGCAATACCAGCGGGACCGCGTGATTACCTTCCTCAACCCGGAGGCCGACCCCTTGGGGCGCGGCTACCACATCATTCAGTCGAAAATCGCCATTGGTTCGGGCGGGCTATACGGCAAGGGCTGGCTGCATGGGACGCAGGTTCACCTGGAATTCCTGCCGGAAAGCTCCACGGATTTCATCTTTGCCGTGCTGGCGGAGGAATTTGGGCTGTTGGGCTGCGTGGGCCTGCTCGCCATTTATCTCTTCATTCTGGGGCGGTGCTTCTACATCGTCGTGCAGGCGCAGGATCGTTATTGCCGGTTCCTGGCGGGCGCGTTGACGCTGACCTTTTTCGTGTATGTGTTCGTGAATATCGGCATGGTGATTGGGATTCTGCCAGTGGTGGGCGTGCCCTTGCCCTTGGTGAGTTATGGCGGCACGTCGATGGTGACGTTGTTGGCGGGGTTTGGGATGTTGATGTCGATACAGACGCATCAGCGGCGGGGGGCGGGGTGAGGGCGTTAGAACGTGCGCCCTCATGTGCGGGATCCCACTCATCACACCTCCGCCAAATTCCCCTTCTCCTCCAACCAAACCTTCCGGTCCCCCGCCCGCTTCTTCGCCAACAGCATATCCAGCTTCTCGTGGGTTTCGGTGTGCTCGTCCAAAACCAACTGCACCAGCCGCCGGGTGTCTGGGTTCATGGTGGTTTCCCGCAGCTGCGGGGGATTCATCTCGCCCAAGCCCTTGAAGCGCTGGACGTTGATTTTGCCCTTGATCCGCTCCGCCTGAATGCGGTCCAGCACGCCCTTCTTCTCCGCCTCGTCCAGGGCGTAATAGACGTTCTTGCCCACGTCGATGCGGTACAGCGGCGGCATGGCGACGAAGACGTGCCCGGCCTCCACCAGCGGTCGGAAATGCCGGACGAACAGGGCGCACAGCAGGGTGGCGATGTGGTTGCCGTCGGAATCGGCGTCGGCCAGGATGCAAACCTTGCCGTAGCGTAGCCCCGTCAAATCCGCCGAGCCGGGGTCCGCGCCCACCGCCACGCTGATGTCGTGGACTTCCTGCGAGGCCAGCACGCCGCCCGAATCCACCTCCCAGGTGTTCAGAATCTTGCCACGCAAGGGCATGATGGCCTGGAAATCCTTGTCCCGCGCCTGCTTGGCCGAGCCGCCGGCGGAATCGCCTTCCACCAGGAACAACTCGGTCTGCCCCAAGTCCTGCGAGGCGCAATCGGACAGCTTGCCGGGCAGGGCCGGACCCGCCGTGACTTTCTTGCGGGCCACCTGGCGGCTGGCCTTGAGGCGCTTCTGGGCGCTCTCGATCACCAGCTCGGCGATACGCTCACCCACCGCCGGATGCTGGTTCAACCACAGACTGAAAGCGTCCTTCGCCACGCCGGACACGAACGGCGCACATTCCCGCGAACTCAGCCGCTCCTTCGTCTGCCCGGAGAACTGCGGCTCCTGCATCTTCACCGACAGCACGTAATGGCAGCGTTCCCAGACATCCTCCGGGGCGATTTTGATACCGCGCGGCAGCAGGTTACGGAACTCGCAGAACTCCCGCACCGCTTCGGTCAGCCCGGTGCGGAGACCGTTGACATGGGTGCCGCCCTGGGGTGTCGGGACGAGGTTGACATAGCTTTCCGCCACGATTTCTCCGCCCTCCACCGTCCAGGCCACGGCCCAATCCGCCGCTTCCTGGTGGCCTTCCAGGCTGCCAATGAACGGCTCCTCCGGCACGCATTCGCTGGCGCCGATGCGGTCGAGGAGGTACTGCGGCAGGCCATTCACGTAATGCCAGGTGTCGGTTTCGCCGCTGGCGTCGTCCTTCAAGGTGATTTTCAGGCCCGGACACAGCACCGCCTTGGCCCGCAGCAGCGCCTTGAGCTTGGGCACGGCGATCTTGGGCGTGTCGAAATAGCGGACTTCCGGCCAGAACCGCACCGTGGTGCCGGTGTCGCGCTTGGCCGCCGGGCCGATTTCGGCGAGGTCGGACACCTTGTCGCCCCGCGCGAAGCCGATGGCGTAGGTCTTCCCGCCCCGCCGCACTTCCACTTCCAGCTTGTCGGACAGCGCGTTCACCACCGACACGCCCACGCCGTGCAAGCCGCCCGAGAAGCGGTAGTTCTTGTTGGAGAATTTGCCGCCCGCGTGCAGCTTGGTGAGGATCACCTCCACGCCGGAGATGCCTTGTTCCGGGTGGATGTCCACCGGCATTCCGCGCCCGTCGTCGCGGACCTCGACGCCGCCGTCGGCCATCAGCCGCACGTCGATGTTGCGGGCGTAGCCGGCCAGGGCTTCGTCCACGCTGTTGTCGATGACCTCCTGGGCGAGATGGTTGGGCCGGGTGGTGTCGGTGTACATGCCGGGGCGCTTCCGCACCGGGTCGAGTCCTGAGAGGACTTCTATGGATGAGGCGTCGTAGATGTCGTTCATGGGGATTGGGGTTATTCGCGAGGGGGGAGAGTATAGCCAAAACAGTGGGAACCCCGCGTAACTGTGGCGTCACCCGGCGGCGATGGTCTGCGCCAATAGTAGGTTTAATAGGATGGGGTGGAGCTTCGCGGAACCCATCACATCGAGCCAAGCGGCATGATGGGTTTCGCTGCGCTACACCCATCCTATAGAGGAATAGGTTCCTATGCGGATAGGGCCGCTGTAAGGCGGGTGTAATAATCGGCTGGCAGGATTGGGCGTTTTCTTCCCGCCGCGCACGGAGAGCATGAAGCCGATATTCACCCCCAGCATTTCCAGCCCCCGGCAACGCA
>NZ_JBTEKS010000140.1:0-9965 GCF_054333355.1 Methylomagnum sp.
ACCACCCGGGCCCCCGAACCCCGTCGAAGCACCGCTGATTTCGGGGAGTGGTTTGTATCCAAATCCTGTATATCGCCGGAAATAGCCAGCAAGGGCGGTGAATATCCGCATTTTCAATCCTCCCGCAACGCCAAGGCCGGCGGCACCCGCCCCGCCCGCCAGGCCGGATACAAGCCCGCCAGCAACGCCGCCACCACGGCCAGCGCCAATGCCTCGCCATAGGCGGACGCGGGCAAGGCCAAATCCATGGTCCAGCCGAACGAGCGCAGGTTGATGACCTTCACCAAGGCCACCGCGATGCCCGTGCCCAACGGCCACGCCAACAACCCCGCGCACAGCCCCAGCAGGCCGGTCTGAATCAGCACCAGCACGACGGTCTCGCGGGGCGTCAGGCCGGTGGCGCGGAGGATGGCGAGTTCCCGCGCCCGCTCGATGGAGAGGGCCAACAAGGCGCTGAGGATGCCCACGAAGGCCACGCCCAGCGCCAACACCCCCAGCACGCGGGTAATCACGAAGGTGCGGTCGAAGACTTCCAGCGAGGCTTGCCGGATTTCGCGGTTGGAGCGGATCAGCACGCCCTGGTTGCGGGCGGTGGTCAGCCTCTCGGCCGCCGCCTGAACCGCCGCCAAATCGGCACCGGGCGCGAGATACAGGCCCAGCGAGGAAATTCCCGGATCGTGCCACAGCCGGTCGAACAGCCGCCGGTGCATCAACACGATGCCCCGGTCGGAGCGGTAATCGAAGAACACCCCGCCCACCGGGAAGGAACGCGGCCCGTCCGCCGTGGCGAGGGTGAGCGTGTCGCCCGGCCCGATATGGTGATGGTTCGCGTAGGGTTCGGAGATCAACACCTCATCCCGGTGTTGGAAACCCCGCCAGATGTCAGCCCCTTCCCCGCCCCGGAAACGGAAGCCGGGACGGTCCTCGTAAGCCGGGTTCAGCACCATGAATTCATCCCGCCCGAAGCCGGTCTCGATCCACACCCGCCGCCCGGTGCTAGTCCGCTCCACGCCCGGCAACCGACTCAGAACGGACGCCAAATCGGGCGGCAGAACCTCGCTGGACCGGCCCGGCGTGCTGGGCAGACTGACGTAGAGGTCGGCTTGCAGGATTTGCTCCAGCCAGTCCCCCACCGCCACCCGGAAGCTATGCACCATCACCCCGACGCCAATCCCGGCGGCGACGCTCAGGGCCAGCGCCGCCATCGCCACGCCGGTGCGGCTCAGGCCACCGCGCAGACCGCGCAGCGCCAGCCGGGGCAGGGTCGGCAGCGGCAAGCGGCCCGCGCCGTCTATCAGCAACGCCAGCAAGGCCGGGGTTATCAGGCCATAGCCGAGCATTTGCAGAAATTGCCCGGCCAGCGCCACGCCGAGTCCCGTGTCCGCCCGGCTCAGCAGGAGATAGCCCACCGCCAGCAGTCCCAAACCCAGCCCGGCCAGCCCCGGCAACAACCGGCGGAAGCGGCCCTCCAACAGGGAGCGGCGCTGCGCCAGGGACGGCGGGGAAAACGCCGCCTCGATGGCCGGGGCGAGGCTGGCGATCAGGGCGGCACCGATGCCGAGCAGCAATCCTTTCACCAGCAGCCAAGGGTCGTAGAACAACTCGGTCACGGTGGAAACGAAATACACATCGCTGAGGGTCCGCGTCACCAGCCGCAGCAAGCCTTGCGCCGCCAGCACGCCCGCCGCCAAGCCCAGCCCCGTGCCCACCGCGCCGAGCAACGCGGCCTCCCCCAGTATCCCGGTCAGCACTTGCCGCCGGGTCACACCCAGCACCCGCAAAGTGGCGAGCAGCGGGCGGCGTTGCAGCACGCTGAAGGTCAGCGTGTTGTAGATGATGAACATGCCCACCAACAGCGCCAGCAGGCTCAGCGCCTTGAGGTTGAGGGTGAAGGCTTCGGTCATGCGGAGGGCGGCGGTGTTGCGGCCTTCGGCTTCTTCCAACAGCACGCCGGGCGGCAGCAGTCCACGCAGACGGTCAAGTTCCTGCGGCTGGTCGGGCAATTGCGCGTCAATCCGGTCGAGCCTCCCGACCCGGCCCAGCAATTCCTGCGCGGTGGCGATGTCGGCCACCAACAAGCCTTCCAGGGCCGCTTCGGGCGGGTCGCCGCCTTCCAGATAACCCAGCACCGTCACCGGGCGGGTGTCCTGGTCATGGCCCAGCACCAGCGTCCCGCCCGGTTTCACGCCCAGCTTCAAGCCGCCGCGCTTGCCAATCAGCACGGTATCCGGCTCGCCCAGCAAACGGGTCAGGGCTTTGTCCGCCGCCGGGCCAATGTTGCGCTGGCGGCCCGCCTCGACCACCGCGAGAGGATCGACGCCCAACACATGGAGCGGCTGGCCCTGGCTCTCCACATAGCCCTCGACCACGGGCGCGATGTCGCGGACGCCGTGGCGCACGCGCAATTCCACATAAAGGGATTCGTCCAGCAGCCCGGCACCCGCGACGATATGGTGAGTGGTTTTACCGGCCACCGCCTCCATGGACAGGCGGAAAGCCCGTTGGGCGCTGTCCAGGCTCAGGTCGATACCGGTGACGATGGCGACGCCCAGGGCGATGCCGATCAGGGTCAGCAGCAATTGCCAGGGATGGCGTTGATAGAAGCGGAGATTGGCGGCGCGTAGCAGGCTCATGGGCTGTCCCGCAACGCGCCGTCGCGGAGATACAGCACGCGGTCGGCGCGGCCCGCCACTTCGGGGCTGTGCGTCACCATCAGCAAAGCCTTGCCCCGCGCCCTCACCGTCCGGTCCAGCAGGTCCAGCACCTCCGCCCCGGTGCGGTCGTCCAGGTTGCCGGTGGGTTCGTCGGCGAGAATCAACGCGGGATCGTGGGCCAGGGCGCGGACCAGGGCCACCCGCTGCTGCTCGCCGCCGGATAGCCGATCCGGGTAAGTCGTGGCGCGTTCGCCGAGGCCGATTTCATCCAGCAGGGCCAGCGCGGCTTGCCGGGCCGCTGGGGGCGCGGCGTTCAGTTCCAGCGGCAGCAGGATGTTCTCGGCCACGGTCAGGGTCGGCAGCAGGTTGAAGAATTGGTAGACGAAGCCGATGTGGCGGCGGCGGAACAGGGTGCGGCGCCGCTCGTCGAGGCGGTTGAGCGCCACGCCGTCGATGAGGACTTCGCCGCCGCTCGGCACATCCAAACCACCCAGCAAGTTGAGCAGGCTGGTCTTGCCGGAACCGCTGCGGCCAAACAAGGCGACGAATTCGCCCCGGCGGAATTCGGCATGGGCACCGCGCAGGATGGGATGCTCGCGCCCGCCTTCCCGGTAGCCGTAGTGGAGGTCGCGCAGTTGAATGAAGGCTGAAGGCGTCATGGCGGAGTGGTTAGTGGTTAGTGGTTAGTGGTTAGTGGTTAGTAAAGATTGTACTTGGCGATGCTGGGACTCTTCCCCGTGTGGAGCGTTCCCCACCGCTTATCCAGTCGTTACACCTTGCGCGGGCGAAATTGACCGGCTTGGAGGCGTCACCGGATATTTCCCCCCGCGTGAAGAAGCAATGATGCCGGCGCGGCATAACACAGGCCTTCAGCCAATACTGAGACGCACCTCACGCATTTGCCGGGTAGTAGTGCCAACCCGCAGGCATTGATGCCCTGAATAAGCGGTTATTACTTAACAGATTATCCAAGGGGATTACTCGTATTCTATTACCCAAGGACGAGGACATACCCACTCGCGGAAAACCGGACAGAGCAGGTGGTCCTCCCCTGAATACCTTGACCCTACGACACTTAATTCCCTATTTAATTTGAGAGGATACCGTCATGAAAACTTTACGCCGCTTCTCCGCCCTGGCCGCTTTTTCCGCGCTTCTGCTGTCCGGAAATAGTTTTGCCACGGAATATCTGCCAGCTTGGACCCATGTCGCCAGCGCTTGCTCGATTGATGAATCTTCTCTCGCCAAATACCAGTTCAACTTCTCGGATTTCGGCTATAAGTCCGGCATGTACAGCACCGCCAGCACCGCTTATCCCAATGGTTTCGAACCCATCGTGGTCCGCTGCAACGTCACCAACCCGGTGGATTTCGATAACCCGAAATGGAATACCTTGATGCTCGGTTATCAAGACCAGGACGGCACCGCCGCCGCTAACCGAGTCACGGCCATTCTTTACGCGGTAAGCCGCGCCAACGGCACCAACACGCCCATCGCTGGCTTCGATAGCAATAGCTCAACCCAGACCGTGCGGGGCGAGGGCTACACCGTCTTCTCCAAGCCCTTCGATTTCCTCAACAACGAGTATTACGTGGAAATCGCCGTCACCCGCCGCAACGTCGAATTCAACCCGGTGGCCTTCATGGTCCGGCTCACCCAGTCCGACTACAAAAGCCCCACCGGCAAGTGATACCTCCCTGGCGCCCCGCGTGGGCGTCCCCTGCCCGGCCCGCCAGAATGGGGCCGGGGTTTTATTCCCGGTCGGCTTAACGATCCAGCGCCTTAAGGTTTCGTTAAGGCCAGCGATGCTAAAACAAGCACGCCCCACACAACTTGCACCGAGGTGCCCGCCATGAACGACTTGAACTTCCTGCTGCGCCGCTTGAATCAGCCAAACACCAACGCCAGCCATCTGGAGGACGCCGCGACCATCACCCTGGCGGGCCTGGTGGCCTTCGTGGCCTTGGCTTCGTTGCTCTGATTACCCCGCACTCAACCGTAGGATGGATGGAGCGTAGCGGAACCCATCATGCCGCCGCTCGACGCGATGGGTTCCGCTAAAGCTCCACCCATCCTACGGTGCTAAGATTCCCGCCTCATTGCATTTCCCAGACACGAGGCAGGCGCATCATGGCAAGACCCGTCACCCCCGCCATCGCGGCGGACGCGATCATCGAACTCATCGACTATCCCAACCGCCCCATCGTCCTGATTGAACGGCGCTTTCCGCCCTTGGGCTGGGCCGTGCCGGGCGGTTTCGTGGACGTGGGGGAAAGCCTGGAAACGGCGGCGGTGCGCGAGGCCAAGGAGGAAACCAGCCTGGACGTGCGGCTGCTCGCCCTGTTGGGGCTGTATTCCAACCCGGACCGCGACCCACGCGGCCACACGGTCACGGCGGTCTACGTGGCCGAAGCCCATGGCACGCCGGAAGCGGCGGACGACGCCAAGAACATCCTCATCCTCGACCCGAACGACCCGCCTCCCCTGCTCGCCTTCGACCACGCCACGGTGCTGGAAGATTACCGGCGCTTCCGCGCCACCGGCCAGCCCGCGCCCTTGCGTTAAATCATCATCAGGTAGGTTGGGGTGAGGCACGCACACCAACAACCCCGGACTTCGTGCCTCAGTCCAACCTACCCCAATCATCTACGAAGTTTCATTGGGTGGGTTAGGCGCACATTGAGAAAACCTTGCCGCCTCATGGAAGCATCGACAGAAATATCAAACTCTTCGCAAGGCGCGCCTAACCCACCCTACCAAATTGGAACGGAAGCCAACGCGCCCCCGCGTCCCTGCCCGGTTCCGCCCGTTCTTGTGTAAAATTGCTTTTCCTTTATGGAGTTGGTTGATGCACATATTGCTGAGTAATGACGACGGCTATTCCGCCGAAGGATTAAGCGCCCTGGCGGACGCGCTCCGGCCTTTGGCCGACATCACCGTGGTGGCCCCCGAACGGAACCGGAGCGGGGCCAGCAATTCCCTCACCCTCGACCGGCCCCTCCGCATCAGCAAGGCCCAGAACGGCTTCATCAAAGTGGACGGCACCCCCACCGATTGCGTGCATCTCGCCATCACCGGCCTCTTGGACCGGGAGCCGGACATGGTGTTCGCGGGCATCAACCACGGCTCCAACCTGGGCGACGACGTGATTTATTCGGGCACCGTGGCCGCCGCCACCGAGGGCCGGTTTCTGGGGCTGCCCGCCGTGGCCATATCCCTGGCCTCGTCCACGCCCAAGCACTTCGACACGGCGGGCCAAGTGGCGGTGGCCCTGCTGCAACGGATTAAAGAGCAGCCCTTGCCCGCCGACACCATCCTCAACGTCAACGTGCCCGACCTGCCGTTCCATGAATTGAAGGGCTTCCAGTCCACCCGCCTGGGCCAGCGGCACAAGGCCGAGCCGGTGGTCCGCGCCACCGACCCGCGAGGCCGGGAAATCTTCTGGGTGGGCGCCGCCGGCCCGGAACAAGACGCCGGACCCGGCACCGATTTTTACGCCATCCGTCACCACTACGTCGCCGTCACGCCCTTGCAGATCGACCTGACCCGTTACGAGAGAATCCAAACCCTGGCCGACTGGCTGCCCAAGGAGTCCGCGCCATGAACCTGCGCCTTCAAGGCATCGGCATGACCTCCCGGCGGACCCGGGAACGCATGATCGGTCGCCTGAAGGAACAAGGCATCAGCAACCCGGCGGTGCTGAAGGTGATGCTGGAAACGCCCCGCCACATCTTCGTGGAGGACGCCTTCGCCAGCCGCGCCTACGAGGACACCGCCCTGCCCATCGGCTTCGGCCAGACCATCTCCCAGCCCTACATCGTGGCGCGGATGACCGAGTTGCTGCTGGAAAAAGGCCCGCTGGACAAGATTTTGGAAGTGGGCACCGGCTCGGGCTATCAGACCGCCGTGCTGGCCCAACTGGCGAAGCGGGTGCATTCGGTGGAGCGGATTTATCCCCTGCAACAGCGGGCGCGGCGCTGCCTACAGGATTTGCAATTGCGCAATGTGCGGCTGAAACACACGGATGGCGGCTGGGGTTGGGACGAATACGCGCCCTACGACGGCATCATCGTCACCGCCGCGCCGCCGGAGCTGCCCGAGCCGCTGCTTGAACAAATGGCCCGTCGCAGCGTGCTGATTATTCCGGTCGGCAACGGGCGGGAGCAAATCCTGCAACGGGTGATCCGCACCGAGCTTGGCTATCAGGCCGAGGAAATCGAGCCGGTCAACTTCGTGCCCTTCCTGCCCGGCGTTGTATAAGAAAAGACCGACTCGGTTTTGAAAACCGAGTCGGTCTTGCGTGCCTTTTCAGGGCATCAAATCATCCACGATATGCGAGGCTTCCTCGCATTTTGGCACGCTCTCCGCCAGCGCCATTTCGATCTTCAAGCCAACGCTTTTCCCCGACAGGGATTCCGCCACCACCTCGTTCAAGGGCTGGCAGATTTCTATCATCTGCGCCTCGGCGGTTGACAGCGCCTTGGCCTCGTCGGAATCCTGCGCTTCCCGCGCTTCCTCCGCCTCAATCAAATCGTTCATCACCTGATTGTGGTAACGGAACACCCGCTCTACGTATTTAGCGAACTCATCGTGGCCCATCACCCGTTGCTTGCCGCCCGTGGTGACGGTCACGCAGCCCGCGAACGCCAAGGCAACCATGCCGACCCCTGCCGCCCGGAGCGGCACCATGATATTTTTCCCTTTTATTTTCAGCATCATAGCCATGTCTTGCGGTTTGATCGGGCCGGTCAACGTGACCTTCTTGTTCGGGACGCGCCGACGCTAGGCAAGCTTGCGGCCGCGCTTTCCATCTGTTTTTGAAGGCGGCATTTTCGCGAATTTCACCGGGCTTGTCGCCTCAAGCCCCCGCAGAAACGGCCCGACGCCCTCAAAATGGGATAGCTTCATGAGCAGATTGGCCCATTCCTGAACGTCATCACGTTGTCAAATAATCTATTTACCCTATAAGATAATGATTCCGCTGGAAAAGCTGGTCTCGGGCACACCGAGGGCAAAGGAGGCGGGGTCGAACAACAAGATAGGACTTACGCATTTGGCTCCTTCTCCCAGAGGGCGAGGGGACAAATCACGTTTCTGCGTAAGTCCAACAAGAATTCAAATTTATTTTAGGAGCAGGGATCATGCATAACGAATCAATCATCAAGCTCATTGGGCATCGGCCCGTTTATCGGGTTGAGAAGAACAGCGTCTCCGGGCTACAAGCCTTCATGGATAGAATCGGGCCGACACTGCGCGGCGCGCCGGTCATAGATCAAGAGCAACGAAACCGCATGTTGTCCGGTTCCGAAGAGCCGGAACGCCACGAAGCCCTCGCCTGACCATCCCGCCACCCCGGCAAAATCCATTGCCGGGGTCAAAGCAACGGTTGCTTCGGCAGCCGCAACGACACCACCAGCGTCAACACCCCCACCACCCCACCCAGCGTCAGAATCGTCGCCACGGACCCCACGCCTTGGGCGCTTGCCAGCGTATAAACGCCCATGCTCAGCAGGATCGCGCCGTTCTGGAAGAAATTCTGCACCGCCACCGCCCCGCCGCTGCCCACCGTCCGATGCCCAATTTGCTGAATCGCGGCATTCAGCGGCACCACGAACATGCCCCCAGCGACGCCAATCGCCAACAGCACCGCCCGCGCCGTCCATAGTTCCTCGACCCCCGCCAAGAGCAAGAACAGCCCGGCCATGGCGTAGGCCGCGAAGCGGGTGCGCCGCACCAACTCCAGCGGAATCAGCCGGGGCACCAGCCCGGAGCCAATGATGATGCCAATCGCCAGATAAAGGGTGAGTTCGGCAATATCCGTCGCGGTTTTCAGGTTCAGCACCTCCGGTGCCCAGGCCACCATCACCACCCGCAGCGTCGCCGCCGACGCCCAGAACAAGCTCAAGGCCAGCAACACCAGCCGCGCCCGTGGCGAACCGAGCAAGCCCTTCATCAAGCCCACCAGCTTGCCCCAGGCCGAACCCGCCGCCACGCCCCGCGCCGACAGTTTCGGCAGGAACAACGCCACCGCCGCCGACACGAAATACAGTCCGACCACCGCGATTAAGGCGAGTTGGATGGATTGATCGGCCAGCCGCGCCCCGCCCACCGTGCCGAACAGAATCGCCGCGATGGTCGCGCCCTCCATCCAGCCATTGGCGCGGACCAGTTTTTCCGCGCCGACCAATTCCGGCAGGATGCCGTACTTGGCCGGGCCATAGGCCGCCGCGCCGACCCCGATAATTCCATAGCCAATCAACGGCTCCATGCCCAATAGAATCGCGAAGCCGCCCAGCGCCTTGACCAGATTCGCCAGCACCAGCACGCGGGGCTTGGGGAGCCGGTCGGCCAGATTCCCGACCCACGGCGTCAAGGCCACGAAGGACACCAGGAACACGCTTTGCAGCGCGGGCACATACCAAGCCCCGCGTCCGCCCGCGTGCAGCACCATCGCGATGACCGTGAACAAAATGGCGTTATCCCCGAACGCGGACAGGAATTGCGCCCCGACCAGGGTGAAAAGCCCCCGGTTCATGCCGCCTCCGCCGCTTGCACCCGCGCCGTCAAAGCCGGGTAATCCACCTTGCCGGTGGCGAGTAGCGGCAAGTCCTTCAAATAACGGATGTCCTTGGGCTGGTAAAGCTCGCCGTGGCCCTGCGCTTGGGCATATTTCGAGAACGCCGCCCGTCCGGCGTCCTTGTATTGGGTTGTCAAAATGATCCGCTCGCCCTTCTTCTCATCGGGCACGGTGACGGCGGCATGGATGTGCCCCGGCCAAAGCTGCGCCGCCAATTCCTCAATCACGCCCAGCGAGACCATTTCGCCGCCAATCTTGGCGAAGCGCTTGGCCCGGCCCTGGATGGCGACATAGCCCTCCCCGTCCACCCGCACAATATCGCCCGTGTCGTACCAACCCGGCCCGAAGCAGGACACGGGCGGTTCCAACTGGCCGGGGCGTTCCGGGCGCAGGTAGCCGAGCATCACGTTCGGCCCGGCCACATGCAGCCGACCCCCTTCGGCCACGCCCGGCACGTCTTCCAGCCGCCATTGAATGCCCGGCATGAACCGCCCGACCGTGCCTTCCCGGTAAAACATCGGCGTGTTGGCCGCAAGGATGGGCGAAGTCTCGGTCGCGCCGTAGCCTTCCAGCACCCGCAGCCCGAACTTGTCCATCCACAGCTTGCGGGTGTCGTCGCGCAGCTTCTCGGCCCCGGCGAACACATAGCGCACGCTGTAGAAATCGTAAGGATGGGCGTGCTTGGCGTAGCCCGCCAGGAAGGTATTGGTGCCGAACAGCACGGTGGCGTTGAG
>NZ_JBTEKS010000141.1:0-9956 GCF_054333355.1 Methylomagnum sp.
GTGGGTTAGGCGCACATCACGAGAAGCTTGATGTTTCTATTGGCTTTGGCGTGCGCCGTAACCCACCGTGTCAATCGGGATGGTGGGTTACGGCGCACGCAAGAATTTCGACAATCGCAAATCCGTCATAGCGTGCGCCTAACCCACCCTACGGGATTCAAGCGTTTCGGGCTTCCACTTCCAACCGCGCCAAATGATCGGCGGGGCACTCGCCGTCGCGTAGGCTGATGACGGGCCAGCCTTGTGCCTCGGCGTGGCGGGCCAGGGTCTCGTCCGGGTCCACGGCCACCGGGTGGCTGACCCGCGACAGCAGCGGCAAGTCGTTGTGGGAGTCGCTGTAGAACCAGCCCCCGCTCAAGTCTTCGCCTCGGTCCGCCAGCCATTCTTCCAGCCGCGTCACCTTGCCCTCCCGGAAACAGGGCGTGCCGACGAAGCGTCCGGTATAGCGGCCAGCCACGAATTCCGGCGCGGTGGCGATCAGGTGGCCGATGCCGTACAACTTGGCGATGGGCTCGGTGACGAAGCGGTTGGTGGCGGTGATGATGAGCAGGGTGTCGCCCAGGGCGCGGTGCCGTTCCACCAGGGCGCGAGCGGCAGGCAGCAGGATGGGCAGGATTTTGGTTTCGACGAAGGCCGCCCGCCAACGGTAGAGGGTTTCGGCGTCGTGGGCGGCGAGGGGACCGAGGGCGAATTCGAGGAATTGCACGATGTCCAGGCAGCCGTTCTTGTAATCCTCGTAGAACCGGGCGTTGCTTCGCTCGTAGTAATCGCGGTCAACGATACCGCTCTCCACGAGGAACTGCCCCCATAAATAATCGCTGTCCCCGGCCAGCAAAGTGTTGTCGAGGTCAAATATTGCCAGACTCACGAGATTCCTTTACATTCGAAATCGTAAAATATATAAGAACTTTGACCGGCGGGTTTTTATTCACCCCGGCAAAGTGGGTCATAGCCAACGACAGAACGATTTCCGCATCGCTGACCGTCCGCTAGGGCGGCGGATTATACCACCAGCCGAAATAAGCAGGATTTACGCCAGAACATGATCGACCCGGACGGATATCGCCTCAATGTGGGAATCGTCTTATGCAACGACGAGGGTCGTGTGTTTTGGGCGCGGCGCATTGGTATGCGTTCCTGGCAGTTTCCCCAGGGCGGAATCAAGCGCTACGAGGAGCCGGAAGCCGCCATGTACCGGGAATTGTATGAGGAAGTCGGGCTGCGCTACCGCGATGTGAAGCTGGTCGCCCGCACCCGCGAGTGGCTGCGTTACGAGCTGCCCGAGCGCTACGTCCGCCGCCATTCGTTCCCGCTGTGCATCGGCCAAAAGCAGTTGTGGTACATGCTGCGCTTGCAGGCCAGCGAATCCCGCATCAAGCTGAACTGCACCGGCAAGCCCGAATTCGATAACTGGTGCTGGGTCGATTATTGGCACCCCGTCAACGACGTGGTGTATTTCAAGCGGAAGGTCTATCGGCAGGCCCTGACTGAATTGGGCGATTACCTGATCGCCGCGAAACCCCACCTCGCCACCCCGACCCTGCTCACCGCTGGCCAGAAAGGCTGATTGCCTCTGTTGGCAAAGACTCCCTATAGGCCGACTCGGTTGTCAAAACCGAGTCGGCCTTTGTCTTTAATAGCCAGATGAATCCGGGTTGAGTCCTTCCGGCAGCTTCGCGATCCGTTCCATGACCGTCTCAATCCCGCCGTCTGGCTGAAGGGTGATCCAGCGGTAGCCGGGGGGGATTAAATCTATGGCGAAATCCGCCTGCTTGGGCTTGAACTGGAAGCAGGTGGAGGGCGTGCCCAGCAGGCGCATCCCTTTGCGCCAGACATCCATTTCCTGATGCACATGGCCGAACACCACGCCGCGCACCTGCGGGTACTGCTCTAAAACCCCGAGGAGGCGGTCGGCGTTTTCCAGCAGCATCGTGTCCATCCAGCGGCTGCCCGAACGCACCGGGTGATGGTGCAGGGTCACCAGGGTGAAGGGTTCCGGGTGGCTGCCCAAGATATTTTCCAACAACGCGAATTGGCTCTCGGCCAATCGGCCATAGGGCTGGTGGGGAATGGTGCTGTCCAGGCAGATGATTTGCCAGCGCCCCAGGTCTATGTGGGGTTGGAAATGGATGTGGTCGCCGGTTAGAAATTTGGGAATCAGCTTGAAGTCGTCATGGTTCCCGGGCAGGCAGTAGCAGGGGTAGTCCAGCTTGGCGATGTGCCTGTGGAGTCGGCGATAGGCCGATGCTTCAGTGTCCTGCACCAAGTCCCCGGTCAACAAGGCCAAGTCCGGCGGCGGGCCTGAGCCATTGGCGGCGGCCAGCACGTCCAGGAAGCTTTGCTCGGTGTCCACCCCAAGCATGGTCTGCCTGCCTTCCGCCAGCAAATGGAAGTCGGTCAATTGCAGAATCCGAATGGGCCGTGATTCCCCGGCGGACCCCGTTGTGACGACAGTGGTTGAAGAATCACCCATCGGACTTACTCTCCATGCGGTTATCCTGGCGTATGCCGAAAAGCCCCACCTTCTCCGGCGCTATGCCCATTTCGCCGTGGCTGAATCTCCGGCTGCCACGGGAAAAACGGCGGCAGGATTCGTTAAAAATGCAGGAGAGAGTGGACAGGCCAGCGCCCCAACTTTTCCCGCCCCTTGAGAGCATCCAGCTCGACCACAAACCCGCAGGCGACGACTTCCGCGCCCAGTGATTCGATTAGTTCACAACTCGCCCTGGCGGTGCCGCCAGTGGCGAGCAGGTCATCAATGAGAAGCACCCGATCCCCCGGTCCCAGCGCGTCGATATGGACTTCCAGCGCGGCGGAGCCGTATTCCAAATCATAGCTAACCGATTGCACATCGTAGGGAAGCTTGCCCGGCTTCCTCAAGGGCACGAAGCCCACGCCCAATTCCCAGGCCACCAGCGAGCCGAAGATGAAGCCCCGCGCCTCCATCCCGGCCACGGCGGTGATGTTCGCTTCGACAAACGGATGCAGCAAATGATGCACCGCCAGCCGCAACGCCGCCGGGTCTTTGACCAGGGGCGTGATGTCCTTGAACAGAATGCCCGGCTTCGGGAAGTCCGGGATGTCGCGGATATGGGCTTTGAGCTTGTCCATGGCGGTTTCTCTTAGGCTTCGGTCGGGGCGGGGTGAACACGCTCGATGGCGCTGGCGATGCCCGCCGCGTCCAGGCCGCACTGCGCGAGCAATTCCTCGCGGCTGCCTTGCTCCAAAAACACATCCGGCAGGCCCAGATTGAGTACCCGCACCCGACAACCCTGAGCGTGCAGGATTTCGTTGACGCCGCTGCCCGCGCCGCCCGCGATAACATTTTCCTCCACGGTGACGATTAATTCGTGACTTTCGGCCAGCTTCAAAATCAGCGCTTCATCCAGCGGCTTGGCGAAGCGCATGTTGACCACGGTCGCGTCGAGCTTCTCGCCCGCTTCGACCGCCGGGGCCACCACGCTGCCCCAGGCCAGAATCGCAATCCCCTGACCTTCGCGGCGCATTTCGCCCTTGCCGATGGGCAGGGCGATCATTTCGTCCACGGGCGCGACGCCCGGGCCTTTGCCGCGTGGATAACGGACGGCGGCGGGGCCGTTGTGCTTGAAGCCGGTGTAGAGCATTTGCCGACATTCGTTCTCGTCGGCGGGCGCCATGACAACCATGTTGGGTAGGCAGCGCATGAAGCTGACGTCGAAGCTCCCGGCGTGGGTGGGACCGTCCGGGCCGACCAGACCGGCGCGATCAATGGCGAACAACACCGGCAGGTTTTGCAACACCACATCGTGGACCAATTGGTCATAGGCCCGTTGCAGGAAGGTGGAGTAAATCGCCACCACCGGCTTGAAGCCCTCGCAGGCTTGGCCCGCCGCCAGCGTCACGGCGTGCTGCTCGGCAATGCCCACGTCGAAATAACGTTCGGGGAAGCGCTTCTCGAATTCCACCAGCCCGGACCCTTCCCGCATGGCCGGGGTGACACCCAGCAGGCGCCGGTCCCGTTCCGCCATGTCGCACAGCCATTGACCGAAGACCTCGGTGTAGGTCGGCGCGCCCGGCTTGGCCTTGGGCAGATGATCCTTGGCCGGGTCGAAAGTGCCCACGCCATGGTAAGCCACCGGGTCGCGCTCGGCGGGCGCGTAGCCTTTGCCCTTTTTGGTCACGATATGCAGGAAGCGCGGTCCCGGCGTGTTGCGGAGATTACGCAGGGTGGTCACGAGGGTATCGAGATCGTGGCCGTCGATGGGTCCGATGTAATTGAAGCCCAGCTCCTCGAACAGCGTGCCGGGGGCCACCATGCCCTTGACGTGTTCCTCGGCCCGCCGCGCCAGTTCCCAGACGCTCGGCATCCGGTGCTTCAAGAGCTGCTTGCCGCCCTCGCGGACGCTGGAATAGAAGCGCCCGGACAGGATTTTCGCGAGGTAATTGTTGAGGGCGCCGACATTCGGCGAGATGGACATCTCGTTG
Organism: Methylomagnum sp.; assembly: GCF_054333355.1. Lineage (NCBI taxonomy): Bacteria > Pseudomonadati > Pseudomonadota > Gammaproteobacteria > Methylococcales > Methylococcaceae > Methylomagnum > Methylomagnum sp. The sequence continues at coordinate 4,465 of NZ_JBTEKS010000141.1, forward strand.
TCGTTAAGAATCACCAGCAGGTTCGCGTCCAGGGTGCCCGCGTGGTTCAGCGCCTCGAAAGCCATGCCGCCAGTCAAGCCGCCGTCACCGATGATCGCCACCGCGTGGGAATCGCGATGGTCCAGCGAGGCCGCAATCGCCATCCCCAAGGCCGCGCTGATGGAGGTGCTGGAATGGCCCACGCCGAAGCAGTCGTATTGGCTTTCGTCGCGGTTGGGGAACGCGGACAGGCCGTCCTTCTTGCGGATGGTGGGCATCCGCTCGCGCCGCCCGGTGAGTATCTTGTGGGGATAGGCTTGATGGCCCACGTCCCACACCAGTTTGTCATCCGGGGTTTTGAACACGTAATGGAGGGCGATGGTCAACTCTACCGTACCGAGCCCCGCCGCCAGATGGCCCCCGGACTGACTGACGCTTTGCAGCAAAGAGCCGCGCACTTCCTCCGCCAAGCGGGGTAATTGGTCTTGCGGCAGGGCACGCAGGTCGTCGGGTCCATGGATGGTTTGGAGTAGGGAAAAGCTATTCGGATGATTCATTAGAAATTCTTGTCGGGAGACTTCAAACCGGGCCGGTGGGGCCGGTCAAGGCGGTCGTCTGTGTTACGGGACGGCCGGGCAATTATGAAACCGGGGGTTATGGCTTTCAAGGCAAACATTGCCCACCCATCCCGGCCTGATGGGGCTTAATTCCGCCGTTCGATGATGAACCGCGACAGCGCCCGCAGATAGTCCGCTTCGGTGCCGAAACCGGCCAAGCTCGCCAGGGCGTCCTCGTGCAGTTCTTGGGCTTTTTGCTTGGCGCCGGACAGCCCCAGCAGGGCGGGGTAGTTGGGTTTGTTGTGGTCGCGGTCCTTGCCCTGGGTCTTGCCGAGGGTCTGGGTGTCGCTTTCTTCGTCAAGGATGTCGTCCTTGATTTGGAAGGCGAGTCCGATGCACTTGGCGTAATGGTCCAGCTTGTCGGCTTCTGCCGCTTCCAGCGGGACTTTCGCCAGGGTCGCCAGCCGGACGCTGGCGCGGATCAAGGCGCCGGTTTTGCGGATGTGCATGTTTTCGAGGCTGGGCAGGTCCAGGGCTTTGCCGACTGAATCCAGGTCGATGGCTTGTCCGCCCACCATGCCGAAGGAGCCGCTGGCGGTCGCCAGGGTTTCGATCATGGCGATGCGGTTTTCCGCCGGGACGGCGATGCTGGCGTCGTGGGCCAGGACGTGGAAGGCCAGCGCTTGCAGGCCATCGCCCGCCAGAATCGCGGTGGCCTCGTCGAACGCCTTGTGGCAGGTGGGCTTGCCGCGTCGCAGGTCGTCGTCGTCCATGGCGGGCAGGTCGTCGTGGATGAGCGAATAAACGTGGATGAATTCCACCGCGCAGGCCGGGCCGTCGAGTAGGTCCGGCGACAGGCCCAAGGCATGGCCGGTGGCATAAGTCAGAAGGGGCCGCAGGCGTTTGCCACCACCCAGGGCGGAATAGCGCATGGCTCGGTGCAGGCGTTCCGGCATCCGGTTCTCAGCGGGGAGTCTCGCGTCCAGGGCCGCTTCGGCGCGGGCCTGGCAGGCGAGCATGAATTCTTGCAGTGCGTTGTCAGGGTTCATCGGTAAAGGGCTTGAGTGTGGGTTCGCCGTGTTCTTCCAGCAGTATTTGGACTTTTTGCTCGGCGTCTTGCAGAGCCTTTTGGCAGGTGCGGGTTAATTGAATGCCCCGCTCGAACAGCTTGAGCCCTTCCTCCAGGGGAAGGTTGCCCTGTTCCATGCGTTCGACGAGTTGTTCCAGTTCGGCCAGGGAATCTTCGAAGTTGGGCGCTTTTTTCGCCATGGTCCTTTTGTCCGGGCGCGGCAGCGCGGTAATTGACGGGTCGCGTATTATCGCAAATGTTGGGAAGTGAGAAAAACGCTTGGATCAATGGGTTTATAGAAAGCGTTTTCAGGGCCGTAGGCGGGGTTGGCGCTTTGTGGGAATCCAGCTTATCCACCCGGTAAAGATTTGGTCATCACTAACCTTCCCGGAAGCGGCATCGAAATCGGGAAGTTGATTTCAACCAAGCCCCTATGTCGCTCAGGACAGGTCTCCCAGAGGCGAGAGGGAGAAATTCGCATAGCGCGTGCCCTGCTATGTCGCTGGGTCTCGTTCCTCAATCCAGCCGACGGCCTTACAATTCGCCATCACTCACTAGCCCACAACCCGCCACCATGTGGAGTAAGCGCTTTCAAAAGCCTGTCCGTCTGACCATTCACGCCCGAAAACGCATGGCGGAACGCGACATGGACGCCAGTCTGGTTCTGGACATCCTGGATAACGGAACCCTCAAGATGAAGGATGAATCCCATTTCTGGGCCTACAAGGAATTTCCCGAGCGCACCGATAACTTGCTCTGTGTTGCCGCCATTAACGGCGAGGCGATCATTGTTAAAACCGTCATGCATCATTTCTCCGAGAAATAACCATGCACACCACCTACTACCCCGACGACGACATCCTGGAAATCCGCTTCACCGACCGCCCCATCGTCCGCGAGGTCTCCCAGGGCTGGAACACTTGCTTGAGCTACGACGCCGAGGACAACGTGGTCGAAATGGTGATATTGGATGCCCAAGCCATCGGCGCTTGGCCGGCCGAAACCCACCGCCGCGCCGCTTGATCGAGCGCACGAATAATCGTTGAACCCGCCATCATCATGGAGCCTTCATCCAACGGACTAATCACCCGCCGCCTCCCCCGCCTGGCCGACGCCGACCCAGCCGCCTGGAACGCCCTCACTGGCGGCGCCTATCCCTTTCTACGCCACGAATTCCTGACCGCCCAAGAAGAGCAAGGCTGCCTGACTCGGCGCATTGGCTGGGAACCCCATCACCTGACCGTCGAAGACGCCAGCGGGCGGTTAATCGCCGCCTGCCCCATGTACCTCAAATACAACTCCTTCGGCGAGTTCGTGTTCGACTGGGCCTGGGCCGAAGCCTACGAGCGGGCCGGGCTGGACTATTACCCCAAGCTGGTGGTGGCCGCGCCGTTCACGCCCGCCACCGGGCCGCGCTTGCTCATTCATCCCGAGGCGCGGACGGCGGCGCTGGAAGCCGACGTGCTGAATCTGGCGGTGGAAACCGCCCGCGCCGCCGGGGTGTCCTCGCTGCATTGGCTGTTCGCCACGGACGAGGCCTTGTTGGAATCGCCGTTGTTTTTGAAGCGGGTCGGCTGCCAATTCCACTGGGAGAATCGCGGCTACCAATCCTTCGAGGATTTCCTGGCTGATTTGAAATCCCGGCGGCGCAAGGAAATCCTGCGGGAACGCAAGTCGGTGCGGGAGGCGGGCATTGAATTGGAGCGGCGGCTCGGCAGCGGCATCGAGCCGGATTTATGGCGGGTCATCCACGAACTCTATTGCACGACCTTCGCCAAATACGGCAATTACCCGGCCATGACGGAAGGCTTCTTCCGGGACATCGCCACCACCATGGGCGAACAGGTGATGGTGGTGTTGGCCCGGCGGCGCGGGGAGATCATCGGCGCGGCGTATTTTCTGGTCGGGCGAGATGCTTTGTATGGTCGCTATTGGGGCTGCACGGAGGACGTGCCGGACCTGCATTTCGAGGCATGTTATTACCAGGGCATCGAATTCTGCATCGAAACGGGCCTCTGCCGCTTCGAGCCGGGCGCTCAGGGCGAACATAAAATCAGCCGGGGATTTCTCCCAACCCGCACTTGGTCGCTACACTGGATCGCCGAGCCGAAATTCCGCCGGGCCATCGCCGGGTTTCTGACGCGGGAAACCAGCGCCATGGCGGCGTATATTGCCGAACTCGAAGCCCGTTCGCCTTTCAAGAATTCCCCATGCTGAATGCGATTTTTCTCCCTCTCCAGCGGGAGAGGGGTGGGGTGAGGGGAATCAAAAAAGGTTTCCCCCCCTTTTGGCCTGCTTTCCCGCTTGAGTTCATGGCGACGCGGCGGACAAAATCCCTTTGGAATCCCCTCACCCTAACCCTCTCCCGCTGGAGAGGGAATAAAAGAGACATAGCGCGATTGCCCCATGCTGACCGTCCTGAATCCCTTCGATAAGCACCAGCCATTTCCCCCCGTGGACAAGGCGCTGGACGAACCCAACGGACTTCTGGCGGTGGGTGGCTGCCTGTCGCCCCAGCGCCTGGAGAGCGCTTATCGGCACGGCATTTTCCCCTGGTTCGGCAAAGACGAACCCATCCTGTGGTGGTCGCCCGACCCACGGCTGGTGCTGCGCCCGGCTGACGTGCGGATTTCCCGAAGCCTCCGCAAGCGGCTCAAGCGCGGCGAATTCCGGTTCAGCTTCGACCTCTGTTTTGAAACCGTGGTGGACGCCTGCGCCGCGCCCCGTCCTTATGCGCCGGGCACTTGGATCACCCCCGAAATGAAGCGGGCCTACGCCAACCTCCACGAATTGGGCCTCGCCCATTCCTTCGAGGCCTGGCAGGGTGAAGAATTGGTCGGCGGCTTGTACGGCGTCGCGGTGGGGCGGGTGTTTTTCGGCGAATCCATGTTTCACCGGGCCACGGATGCGTCCAAGGCGGCGTTCGCCTTCGCCTGCGGGCTGCTGGCCGAGTGGGGCTACGAATTGATCGACTGCCAGGTGTACACCGACCATCTGGCGAGCCTCGGGGCGGAAGAGATTCCCCGCGCGGCGTTCATCCAACTGTTGAAGGATCACTGTGGCCGGGCGGCTTCCGGCCATGCTTGGAGAGTGTCGGACCCGTCATGAAATCCTTTCCTCTTTATCTTGGCTACGAACACGACTGCGATTATTTGCCCGGCCAGCGGGCGCAAATGGTGTACGTGGACCCGCGCGCCGAGTTGGACAAGCCCATCTATTCGCGGCTGGCGGCCAATGGCTTCCGGCGTAGCGGTGGTCTGGTTTATCGCCCTCATTGCGCCATGTGCGCGGCCTGCGTGCCGGTGCGGGTATCGGTGGAAGCCTTCCAGCCCAGCCGCTCCCAGCGCCGCGCGCTGAAAACAAATACGGACCTGCGGGTTATCCCCCGGCCCCCGAGCTTCGATGAGCGACATTACCAACTCTATCTGCGCTATCTCCGGTCCCGTCATCCCGACGGCAATATGGCGGAATCCAGCCGCGAAGATTACATGGGGTTTTTGGGCAACCCTTGGGGGGACACGGTGTTCTATGAATTCCTGGCCGGGGATGATCTGCTGGCGGTGGCGGTGGTGGATCATCTGAATGAGGGGCTGTCGGCGGTCTACACCTTTTACGATCCCGACCAAACCCGGCGTGGCTTGGGGAGTTTCGCCGTGTTGTGGCAGATCGACGAGGCCCGGCGGCGGGGCTTGCCTTGGGTGTATCTGGGGTTTTGGATCAAGGGTTGCCGCAAGATGGCGTACAAGAACAGCTTCCGGCCTTTCGAGGCGTTGTTGGCGAATCAGTGGGTTGAGATAGAGGGAGACAGCCGTCGGTAGGCTGGATATGAAGCACGGGGGGCGGGCGCTGGAGTCCAAAGCTTGCTTTGGGTGGGTTTTAAAAACCAG
>NZ_JBTEKS010000142.1:0-9821 GCF_054333355.1 Methylomagnum sp.
TCGGACTCCGACTCCGGGGGAGCCGTTAAGCCGGGCCTTTCCACGCCAATAAATTTGTTCCGTTTCGTCACGATCCACACCACCCCACGCTATGCGCATTGTCACGCTCAACGCCAACGGCATCCGTTCGGCGGCCCGGAAAGGTTTTTTCGATTGGATGAGCAAGCAGGCCGCCGACGTGCTGTGCCTGCAGGAAACCAAGGCCCACAACCACCAATTGGAAGATAGCCTGTATTGGCCCACGGGCTATCAATGCTATTACCTGGATGCGGTGAAGAAGGGCTACAGCGGCGTCGCCATCTACGCACGGCGGGAACCCGATGAAGTCATCCAAGGTTTGGGCTGGCCGGATATGGACGCCGAGGGCCGTTACCTGGAAGCCCGCTTCGGCAGCTTGAGCGTGGTGTCGGTTTATCTTCCGTCCGGCTCGTCCAGCGAGGAGCGCCAAACGGCGAAATTCAGCTTCATGGAACGGTTCCTGCCGTTTTTGCGGGATTGCGCAAGCACCGGGCGGGACTATGTGTTCTGCGGCGACTGGAACATCGCCCACAAGCCCATCGACCTCAGGAACTGGCGTTCCAACCAGAAGAATTCGGGCTTCCTCCCGGAAGAGCGCGCCTGGATGGATGTCTTGCTCGAACAGGATGGCTGGGTGGACGCTTTCCGGGCGCTGAATACGGAAGCGGAGCAATACACTTGGTGGTCCAACCGGGGCCAGGCTTGGGCCAAGAACGTCGGGTGGCGGATCGACTACCAGATCGTCAGCCCGGCGCTCCGGGACAGCCTCCGCGCCGCCGCCATTTACAAGGACGAGCGCTTTTCCGACCACGCCCCACTGACCATCGACTATGACTACCCCTTCCCCGCGTGAGTCCCTGCTGAACCGGCGGATACTCGTCTGTGTTCTGACGGGCTTTTCCTCTGGCCTGCCGCTGTTCGTCCTGATTAGCCTATTGTCCGCCTGGTTGCGGGACGGCGGCGTTGACCTCAAGGCCATTGGATTGCTGGCCTTGGTGCAGTTTCCCTATATCTGGAAGTTCCTGTGGGCGCCGTTGTGCGACCGTTACGGACTCGGCCTGGGGCGCCGCCGTTCGTGGATGTTGGTCACTCAAATCGCCCTGTTGGCGACGTTGCCGCTGTTTGGTTGGCTCTCGCCCCAGCCGGACCTGCCCACCATCAGCGCCCTGGCGGCGGCGGTGGCGTTATTTTCCGCCACCCAGGACATCGCCATCGACGCCTTCCGCCGGGAAATCCTCCGCGACGAGGAACAAGGACTCGGCAACGTCGTCCACGTCAACGCCTACAAAATCGCCAGCTTAATACCCGGCTCCCTGTCCCTGATTCTGGCGGATCATCTGCCTTGGTCGGCGGTATTCGGCATCACGGCCCTGTTTATGTTGCCCGGCCTTTTAATGACGGTATTTGTGCGGGAACCCCCGCTGTCTGAGCGGGCGCCCACCACGCTGCGGCTAGCGGTCGTCGAGCCGTTCCATGAGTTCATTGCCCGGCGCGGCTGGGTCAGCGCATTGTCCGTGCTGGCCTTCATCTTCTTCTACAAGCTGGGCGACAGCATGGCGACCGCCCTCGCCACGCCGTTCTATCTGGACCTTGGCTACACCAAGACCGAAATCGGCATGATCGCCAAACACGCCGGGCTGTGGCCGAATGTCATCGGCGGCATCTTGGGCGGGATATGGATGGTTCGGATTGGCATACACCGCGCCCTATGGGTGTTCGGCGTGCTGCAAGCCTTGGTCATTCTAGGGTTCGCGTGGCTATCCACCGCCGGGCATACCCAGGTGGGACTCGCTGCGGTGATCGGGGCCGAAGCCTTCGGCGTGGGGCTGGGCACCGCCGCCTTCGTGGCCTTCATCGCCAGCACCACCAATCCCGCCTACACGGCCACCCAATTCGCCCTGTTCACCAGCCTCGCCGCCACGCCGCGCACCCTGGCGAACGCCTTCACCGGCTTCCTGGTGGAAGGCGGCGATCTGAAAATTGGGTCGATGGCCTTGATCCATATCGACGCCTTGGGCTGGGAGCGGTTCTTTTTGCTGTGCTTCATCGCCGCCGCGCCGGGAATGCTGCTGCTGTTCAAGGTGGCGCCGTGGAATGGCCGTCTTGCCAAGGTGGGTTTGTAGGGCGGGTTACGGCGCATGGCGATATAACTTGGAATATCAAGCCTCTCTCAAGGGGTGCGCCCAACCCGCCCAACGCAGTCAGCGCCCTTTCTGCTCCACCCGTTTCAACAAGGCGAACAAATCGCTGTTGGTCGACAGCACGATGGTGGCCTCGCCGCCGATGACTTTCCGGTAGGTGTCCATGCTCTTGAGGAAGCGGTAGAACTCCGCCGCCTCCGGGCGCTGGGTGTACGCCTTGGCGTAAATCTCCGTGGCTTTGGCGTCCGCTTCGCCCCGGATTTCCTGGACCCGCTTGTAGGCGGTGGATTGGATTTCGTTGACATCCCGCGCTTTCTGGCCGGAGATGCGGGCGGCTTCCCCTTCGCCCTCGGAGCGGAACCGCGAGGCGATCTGCTGGCGCTCGCTGATCATCCGCCGGTAGATGCGCTCCAGCACTTCCGGGTTGTAGTTGATGCGCTTGAAGCGGATGTCCAACAATTCGATGCCGAACTCTTCAAGCTTGGGTGCCGCCGCTTCAAAGATGCCCTTCTCGATTTCCAACCGCCCGTATTGAATGGGCCGCAACTGGCCCAAGGCCCCCGCGCCGGATAGCGAGGCGGCGATGCTCTCGTCCTGCTTCGGCTTGCGGTTCTTGTCGATGCGCACGACCTCGATCAACTCGTGCCGCGCCACCGCCGTGCGGGTCTCGCTGCCGAGGATGTCCTCCAGCCGGGATTGGGCGCTGCGCTCGTCCTTGAGCCGCAGGTAATAGCGCATGGCGTCGGTGATGCGCCAGCGGGCGAAGGTATCCACCTGGATGTAGGTCTTGTCCTTGGTGGAGACTTCCACCATTGGCCCATCCCAGGCCAGATAGCGCTTGTCGACACGGTTCACCTGCTGGACCAGCGGCAATTTGAAATGCAGCCCCGGCTCGGTGACGGGTTCGCCGATGGGGCGCCCGAACTGGGTCACGATGGCCTGTTCGGTCTGATCGACGGTGTAGGTGGACATCGACAGCAGCAGCGCGGCCAGCAGGCCGGCGGCGATGGCGAGGAGCTTGGTCACGGTCATTTGCGTGCCTCCGGGAGTTGGGGCGTCGGCAAGGGCAGCATGGGCAGGATTTGCTGCACCGATTCATCCACGATGATGTTCTGTTTGGCGCGGGGCAGCACATCGGCCATGGTTTCCAGGTAGATGCGGGCGCGGGTCACGTCGGGCGCCTTGACGTATTGCTCCAGCACCGCGCCGAACGCCGAGGCGTCGCCCTCGGCCTCGTTGACGCGCTTGAAGCGGTAGCCCTCGGCGGCGCGGATGCTCTGGTCGGCCTCGCCCCGGACCCGGGGCACGGCCTTGTTGTAGTCGCCGTTGGCGAGGTTGATGGCGTTCTCGCGGTCCTGCTGCGCCCGGTTCACCTCGTTGAACGAGGACTGGACAGGTTGCGGCGGATCGACGTTCTTGAGCTGCACCTGGTTGACGGAGACGCCCAGATGGTAGCGCTTGGCGAGTTCGCGCATACGGACGAGGGCGGTGTCTTCGATCTCCTGTCGGCCGATGGTGATGATTTCATCCACCGTCCGGTCGCCGATGATTTCCCGCATGACCGATTCGGACAAATCCCGCAGGGTCAGGCCGGGTTCGCGTACCTCGAAGAGATAGGTCTCCGGTTCGGTGATGCGGTACTGCACCACCCACTCCACCAGGGCGGAATTGAGGTCGCCGGTGACCATGGATTTCTCCAGGCCCGGCTGCTTGCCCACTTGGTCGGGATTGGTGGAGCCAAGGCTGGCGAGGCCGAACTCCAGCTTCAACTGCCGCTGGGTCGGCACCTTGATGACCTCGTCGATGCCGAACGGCAGCTTGAAATGCAGGCCGGGCGGCACCTTCTGGATATATCTGCCGAACCGCAGCACCACGCCTTCCGACTCGGCGGGCACGGTGTAGTACATGGTCCAGCCACCGATCACGGCCAGGATGGCGAGGATGATCCAGCGGAAGGGGATGTTCGGAAGATTGGGCAGGGACGGTGGGGGCGGGGTGTGCTGCGCCCAGGGATTCGGAGTGCTCATTGGGAATTGCTCCGGTGAAAGGATGGAAGGCTCGCGAGGCGGTGCCGGACTCCCGTAGGGTGGGCATGTGTTCATGACCACCGCAGCGCCTACACAAATAGCCAGGGCAGTTTAACGCGCCCGGGATGACATTGGCCTGCGCCGGGGTGGCTATCTTCACCCGCGCTTGATAAAACGGTGGCGCCATTAAGGTCGACACCCCGGATTCGCCACACACCCCTAGCAAAAAGATAGAAACTTCAATAGGCTATGGCGCCCTTTTGAACGGCCATCCAAAGCGGTCAGGGGGCGGTAGTGGATAGGCGGCATGGCGCGGTGTGGGGCTTTGATTAGGCGGAATGATCGAGGCTTTGAAGACGCCGCCCGGCTTGACGGGAAACGCGGTTTCCACCGCAACGTAGGGATTTCTTTATCTCCCCCGAATATTCATGCTTTGTTCGTTTCCGGGAAACAAAACCGGCAACGGGCGGCGGCGGTTTTCTCGTCACGACGGGAAAAGGCAGAGGCAAGCGCCCCTATCGAAGCACCAATCCACCGGATGAACCTCTAACCCAAGCATCACGAAGCTCTTTTCAACCCTTAGTACACTGACATGACTGACTTATCGCATTACAGAAACATCGGCATCTTCGCGCATGTGGACGCGGGCAAGACCACCACCACCGAGCGCATCCTGAAACTCACCGGCAAAATCCACAAGATCGGCGAAGTTCACGACGGCGCGGCCACCACCGACTTCATGGTGCAGGAGCAGGAGCGCGGCATCACCATCCAGTCGGCCGCCACCACCTGTTTCTGGAATGGCCATCGCTTCAACATCATCGACACCCCCGGCCACGTTGACTTCACCATCGAGGTGTACCGCTCCTTGAAAGTGCTGGACGGTGGCATCGGCGTGTTCTGCGGCTCCGGCGGCGTCGAGCCGCAGTCCGAGACCAACTGGCGCTACGCCAACGATTCCGAGGTGGCCCGCGTCATCTACGTCAACAAGCTGGACCGCATCGGCGCGGACTTCTACCGCGTGGTGAAGCAGGTCAAGGACGTGCTGGGTGCTTATCCGCTGGTGATGACCCTGCCCATTGGCCGGGAAGACACCTTCGTCGGCATGGTCGACCTGCTGACCCGCAAGGCGTGGATTTGGGACGACTCCGGCGATCCAATGAGCTACAAGATCGAGGACGCTCCCGCCGACATGGCCGACGACGTGGAGACCTGGCGTGCGGAACTGGTCGAGAAGGTCGTCGAGCAGGACGACGATGTCATGGAGAAGTACCTGGAAGGCGAAGAGCCGGACATCGACACCCTCAAGCGCCTGATCCGCAAGGGCACCATCGCCCTGGATTTCTTCCCCACCTACTGCGGCTCGTCCTTCAAGAACAAGGGCGTGCAGTTGGTGCTGGACGCCGTGGTGGATTACCTGCCCAACCCGACCGAGGTCAAGCCGCAGCCGGAAGTCGATCTGGAAGGCCACGAGACCGGCACCTTCGCCATCGTCGATCCCGAGCGCCCGCTGCGTGCGCTGGCGTTCAAGATCATGGACGACCGTTACGGCGCCCTGACCTTCCTGCGCATCTATTCCGGCAAGCTGGGCAAGGGCACCACCGTGCTGAACACCTACACCGGCAAGACCGAGCGCATTGGCCGCATCGTGGAGATGCACGCCGACAACCGCCAGGAACTCGATTCCGCCCAGGCTGGCGACATCGTGGCCGTGCTGGGCATGAAGAACGTCCAGACCGGCCACACCCTGTGCGACCCGGACAAGCCCGCCACCCTGGAACCGATGGTGTTCCCCGATCCCGTCATCTCCCTGGCCATCGCCCCCAAGGACAAGGCGGGCAATGAAAAGATGGGCATCGCGCTGGGCAAGATGGTCGCGGAAGACCCATCCTTCCATGTCGGCACCGACGAGGAAAGCGGCGAAACCATCCTCAAGGGCATGGGCGAACTGCACCTCGACATCAAGATCGACATCCTGAAGCGTACCCATGGCGTCGAGGTCATCGTCGGCAAGCCGCAGGTGGCCTACCGTGAAACCATCACCAAGCGGGTCGAGGACGGCTATACCCACAAGAAGCAGACGGGTGGTTCGGGCCAGTACGCCAAGATCGACTACATCATCGAGCCGGGCGAGCCGGGCACCGGCTTCGTCTTTGAATCCACCGTGACCGGCGGCAACGTGCCCCGCGAATACTGGCCGGCGGTGGAAAAGGGCTTCAAGAGCATGATCGACAAGGGCGTCCTGGCGGGCTTCCCCTGCGTGGACTTCAAGGTGACCCTGACCGATGGCGGCTTCCACGCCGTGGACTCCTCGTCCATCGCCTTCGAAATCGCGGCCAAGGCGGCGTTCCGCCAGACCGTGCCGAAGTGTGCGCCGCAGTTGATGGAGCCTATCATGAAGGTGGACACCTTCACCCCGGACGCCCACGTCGGCGACGTGATCGGCGACTTGAACCGCCGCCGGGGCATGATCAAGTCCCAGGAGGCCGGCGTCACCGGCGTCCGCATCAAGTCCGAAGTGCCGCTGTCGGAGATGTTCGGCTACATCGGCGACCTCCGCACCATGACCTCCGGCCGCGGCCAGTTCTCGATGGAGTTCTCGCACTACATGCCGTGCCCGAAGAACGTGGCGGACGCGGTCATCAAGGAAGTGAACGAGCGCAACGCCGCGAAGAACAAGTAAGGGCGTTTCGTGACGGGACCGCCGCCGGGCCGTTGAGGTCGGGCGGTGGGTTCTGGGACTGAAAAAGGCGACTCGCTTGGGCGGGTCGCCTTTTTTGTTAAGCGATTTTTGGGCCGCTCTCGCTTTACAATGAGTCAGTAATTCCAAGGAGATGAAAGGCCATTATGAAAAACGCCAAACTCACCGCGCTGACGCTTGAGCGCTTCAAATCATTCAAGGAACCCACCCGCATTGAGTTATCCCCGCTGACAGTTATTTTGGGCCGCAATAACTCGGGGAAAAGTTCGATTATCCAAAGTCTTTTATTGCTTAAACAAACTTTGAATGATCCCCGCTCGGATGTGATGTTGCGGTTGGATGGGCCGATGGTGGAGGCGTTTAGTTTGCGGGAATTGACGTATGGGTGGCCTGAAACAAAGGGTGAGGTGGAGGGGCCGACCATAACTATCGAGTGGGAGTGCGATATTAATATTAACGAAACCAGAGCGAAGGCTGATAGACCAACACTATATGGGCTAACTAAGTATTATTGCAATGCAAACTTAAAAGGTTCTAACGGCATAGAAAACAGCAATACCTTGAAATTGTCATTGTGTCTATGGACCATCGAAAACAAAGCTGGAACTTTTGTTTCTTCAATACAAATGACACTGCATGACAAGGAGGTCGGGGAAGCCCCAATAAAACTTGTGTTTAATGATAATATTTGGGCGTGCTACTGGTATTCTGATTCTCTGGATAAAATTGAGGTGAAATTTGACCACTTCATCCCATATCTCCGAATCAACCGCCGTCGAGTTGCCAAATCAAGTTACCAACGTGATGTGCATGATATATATATGATATTTTTTGCCCAGCCGATAGAGGCGCTAAAAAAGCTACTATCGGAATTCCATTATCTTGGCTCAAACCGGCAGACCCCGCCCAGCTTATTCAAACCCGCCACAACCCCGCCCAACGATATCGGCATTAACGGCGAATTAGCCGCCCAATTACTCCACCGCCGCCAACACGACGCCGTCCATTTCCTGCCGCCGCTTGAAGTCGCGGAAGATTCAACGATTAGCATCCCCGACAAAGTTTGTGAGCTTCCTTTAGTGGGGGCGGTCAATAAGGTAATGCAGGGATTATCCATCAATGCCCCGCTGCGGGTAAAAGAAATCGAGCAAATCGGCTTTCAATTGATGTTCGGCGAGGCGTCATTGCTGCATGTCGGGCGCGGACTCAATTCTTTGCTACCCGTGATTGAATTAGGACTATTTGCCGACCCATTAAAATTCAATGGCCCATTTGGTGATTTATCCTTAAGCGAATATCAAGAGCAGTGTGCCGGTTTCAGCCATATCGCCCTAGAAGAACCCGAAGCGCATTTACACCCCAAAGTCGCCAGCCGCTTAGCGCACTGGTTTGTCAGTCTGGCAATGGCGAATCGCCGCTTGATGGTGGAAACCCATAGCGACCATTTAGTGCGGCGGTTACGGGGTTTGGCGGCGCGGGCGGGCAGCGGTAGCGACTTGGAACGCTGGCTACTGGAAAATGTGGTGATACTCAGCGTTGAGCAAGATGAAAACGGCGCATCAACCGTCACCAGTAGCCGCTTGACCGCCCAGGGCGGCGTCGAAGAAGTCTGGCCCGCCGACTTTATGGACGAGGCCACCGACGAGGAAAGCGCGATTTATTACGCGAAATTAGATAAGGCCGAGCAAGCCGAATCTACGTCCAAGGCCGAGGCATTATTTGATGTGAATGAAGGCGAGGAACCCGAATTGGATGATGCGCCATGATTGGCTTGCTTGATCCCGCTTTATTCTTGCCCCGAGATACTAAACAAGTTCAACAAGAACTCGACCTTATTATTCAAATTTGCAGAAAGCACGCTGTCGCGTTAGCGCCTCTGTCGGAATACTGGAATGAGCTATGGTCCGATTTGGCTCGCCCATTAGAGAAACAGCTAACGCCCGAAGCGAGACGCTCCTTGCAAGAACTTCGTAAACTCGCCGATAAATCGACGATTAAAGCCCCACCTTTATCGCTGCAATCAGGCACGGTTTGGCGGCGAGGGTTCCAGCAATTATTTGGGGGCGATGCCTCTCTCACGGCTTGGGAAGAACCTATGATGCGGGCCGCATTACAGGCATTGGCCGTTCAGCCTCAAGTTATTCTACTGACCCGGAAAATGCCGGGAAGGAATGTTCGGTGTCATGCTTCTGGTGGAACCACCTTGGAAGAAATTACCCGCTGGCGGCTATTTGTTCAGCCCAAAGGGATTGGTTCTCAGCGAATATATTGCATCCATCATCCGCGCAATCTTCAAGAGCGTTGGACGGTGCGTTTCGATTGGCGGTTGCCTACGGTATCCGATGGCGCAGATTATCCCTTTTTCCCACCAGAAAAATGGTGGAAACCTTCGACAGAATCTTTCCGCACGATTTGCAGTAAACCGGCGTGGGTCGATAAACTGGGGAATGGGTGGGCACGTCCGAATATACCCGGCGGGGCGGGCTATCATTGGGACGTATTTATCCAGTCGCCCCAGTTACAGGAAAAGGTGGGGCTTAGCCAAATTAATGTCGTTGAATTTGGTGCCCCCATCACTCAAGGAAAACCCGGCACAATTCATCACGTACCGGGTGAAAAACGCGGAAAAGTCACGGGCACGGCCTGGACTTGCTGATTTTTAGGAGCGGGCAAAATAAAGGCCGACCCGGTTTTCAAAACCGAGTCGGCCTACATAACTACTTTCTACAGCGCCCCGCCATGAAACACCAACTGCCCAAGAAACTCCTCGCCCTGCTCGGCGTATTCGATGCGGGTAATCCCGGCGTTGGCGACCTTGATGCGGAATAAATGGGAAAGGGGAATATCGAGGATATGGCCGATCACCATGCGAATCGTCCCCGCATGGCAAACCATCAGAATATGCTTGCCCGAGTGCCGATTAAGAATGTCATT
>NZ_JBTEKS010000143.1:0-9813 GCF_054333355.1 Methylomagnum sp.
GAAATTATTCTTCTCCCACTTCCGGGCACGCCGAGATTACTGGTCAGTTTGAACCATCTTGACGATACCGCCGGTCGCGCCGCTCTCGCCGAAACCGCCGCCCACAAATTCCAATACCGCGCCGCCTATAAAGCCTGGGCCATACTTGCCCAAGAACAAGCTGAAGGCATCGCCTCCCTGGAAACCCTGGCCCGCTACGCCGACGGCCTCGACTGGTTCAACGAAGAAACCCCCTTAGCCGAAACCCTTCGCGCCCAACTCTTCACCCTCCGCGACATCAGCCAAGAAGTCGCCAGCGCCCTGGAAAGCGATTCCGCCACCAACCAACTGCGCCGCATGGCCGAGGCCAAACGCCGCCTCGACGCCCTCGCCAAACAACCCCCCGGCCCCTTCAGCACCGCCATTCGGCGCTGGTCCGACCTCATCAACACCGGACTCGAAGACGCCCGCCGCCGCCAACGCCAGGAAGAACCCATCCCCCAAGCCTACCAATGGGACGGCAAACCCGTCCGCCCCGACGGCAACCCCGACGAACGCATCCCCTTCAAAGGCCGCCGCGCCCTGTTCCGCCGCCTTGAACTCGCCTTGGGCAACCACGACGGCCCACGCCAAACCTACCTCCTCATCGGCCAACGCCGCAGCGGCAAAACCTCCGCCCTCCTGCAACTCGAACGCCGCCTCGGTGCCCGCGTCGTGCCCGCCTTCCTCGACCTGCAAAGCGCCACCCTCGGCGGTGCGGCGGACAGCGCGGGCCTCCTGCATGGCCTCGCCGCCGCCGTCAACGACGAAGCCCGCCGCCGTGGCGTGGTGCTGCCCGACCTCACCCGCCGCGAACTCGGCGCCGACCCTTACCCCGCCTTTGGCCGCTGGCTCGACGCCACCGAACGGGCGCTGGACGACCGCCGCCTGCTGCTCTGCCTGGACGAATACGAAGGCCTCGAACAAGGCATCGCCGCCGGGCGCTTCGACGAGCGGCTGCTCATGGCCCTGCGCCACACCGTCCAACACCGCCGCCGGGTGGACGTGCTGCTATCCGGCAGCCGCCAAATCGACGAACTCCCGCCCCACTGGGCCAGCGCCCTCATCAACACCCTCAGCCTCCCCATCAGCTTCCTGGAACCGGACGATGCCCGCGAACTCATCGTCCGCCCGGTGGCGGATTTCCCCGCCCACCTCTACCGCGACGAGGCGGTGAAACGGATTCTCCACCTCAGCCACGCCCAGCCCTACCTCGTCCAACTGCTCTGCGCCACCCTGGTCGAACGCATGAACAAAACCGGACGAATGCCGCCCGCCTCGCAAGTGGACTTGGCCGACGTGACCGCCATCATCCCCACCGCCTTGGAGCGGGGCGGCAACTATTTCAGCAACCTGTGGCACGGCCAAGCGGGCAGCGAAACCGCCCGGCTCATCCTTGAAACCCTCGCTCACCCCGCCACTTCCGCCCTGTATGCCGACGCGCTACGCAAGCTGGAACCGGACAACCGCGCCCTCAATACGGCGCTGCGGACCTTGCTGCGGCGGGAAATCGTGGAGAAAGGGGAGGACGGGCGGTACCGGATCGTGGTGCCCTTGGTGGCGGAATATGTGCGGGGGCAGCGGGTGATTTAAAGGGCTGCAAGCCTTGTGGCAGTTTCCCTCGTTTCCGTGCCGGAGGGATGAAAGCCACCCAACGCAAGTTTTGGACTCCAGTTTCGGTAAATCAGGAAACGGGCATCACTCCCAAGCCGCAAAACACCCCTCACCCGCCAACCGCTCCATCGCCGCTTCCAGCCCCGCCATAAAGCTCCCCCGCTCCCCTGTCCAGCGCAGTCCCTCGCCCACGAACACATCGCAGAAAAACGGCACCAGCACAAAATCCCCCTTCGGCAAGGCTTTCCCCAAGCCATGCATGAACACCGGAATCACCGGCACCTCCGGGAACCGCTCCGCCAGGTGAGCGACGCCGGTCTTGAACTTCGCCATCCGCTCCGGCTCGCCCCGGCTGCCTTCGGGAAACAGAATCAGAATATCGCCGCGCTGTAACGCCTCGGCGCAAGACGCCAGCGGGTCGGCCCCTCGTTGCGGGCGGCGGCTCAACGGGATGATGCCGATGATGTTGAGCGCGAACCAAGCCAGCAGCCGGTTACGCAAAAAATAATCCAGCGCCGCCACGGGCCGCACCCGAGGCAGCAGCTTGAGCGGCAACAGGGTCATCAACACCAGGGTATCGAGGTGGCTGTTGTGGTTCGCCACCAAAATAGCGGGACCGGCGGCGGGCAGAAGCTCGCGCCGCCGCACATTCAGACCCAGCACAATCAGCACCAGCAGGCGGGCGAACATCGCGAAGAATAGGAAACGCAGTAGCCGTGACATAGGGGGCACAAATTAAGGAGAAAGACCGACTCGGTTTTGAAAACCGAGTCGGTCTGGGCGGATTCAAAAATACAGGTAGCGCATGAAATGAAAGAACAAGGGCGCGGTGTAGGTCAGGCTGTCGATGCGGTCCAACATGCCGCCATGGCCGGGAATCAAGGCGCCGCTATCCTTCACGCCGATGTCGCGCTTGAGGGCGGAAATCACCACATCGCCGATGAAGCCCGCCCAGCCGATCAGCAACCCGGCGGCGACGGCGTGAGCCAGATTCAGCGGCGTCAGCCAGGGCGCCAGCAGCACCGCCAATCCGGTGGTGGTGAGGAAGCCGCCCACGAAGCCCTCCCAAGTCTTGTTGGGGCTGACCTTGGGAATGATCTTGTGCCGCCCCAGCAGCTTGCCCCAGATGTATTGGGCCACGTCGTTGCTCTCGGTCAGCAGCACCAGGAACAGCACCAGTCCCGGCCCGCCCGCCACGCTGTTTTGCGCTTCCGGCAGCACCAGCAGGAAGGCCAGATGGCTGATGCTGAACACCATGGTCATCAAGCCCCAATGCAGGGTGCCAGCGGCGCGGAGGAAATCCGCCGTCTCGCCGATCATCACCATCCGCACGGGCAAGAACAGGAAGGCATAGACCGGGATGAAGACGATGAACATGCCGTACCACGCCTTGGCGATCCACAGGAATTGCAGCGGGATGGCGAGATAGGCCCACAGCAATACCCGGCGGTCGGCGCGGCGGGTGGGGATGAGGCTCAGGTATTCCTTGAGGGCGAGGAAGCTGACGAAGGCGAAGAACACCAAGGAGACGTTGCGGTTCAGGCTCATGGCGGCGGCGAACACACTCGCCATGATCCACCAGGAATTCACCCGCTGGCGCAACTCCCGGTAATCCTTGCCGGGCGAGCGGCGTTGCAGCAGCCACACGATGGCCGAGGCCAGCGCCAGCACGCCGAACACCCCGGCCAGGGCGTACAGCACATTGGGTTTCACGGCCAGCCAGTTCATGGCGAAACCTCCCGCAAGGCTTCGCGGCAGCGATTGGTCGTGGTGAGCAAGGCCAAAAAGCACAACACCAGCAGCAGCCCATCCAGCCACAGGCCGGGCGTCACGCCCAATCCCAGCAGCAGGCCCACCGCGCCGATAACGAAGGCCCGGTCACTCTTGCCCAGTGGCCCGTCATAGCGGCGGCTGGCGCCGATTTGCACCGCCACCACCCCGGCCATTTCCGAAATCACCAACAGCAGCAGAAAACCCGCCACCCACAATCCGGTCACGCCCGGAATCGCCGCCAGCGGCGCATACAGGGCCAGGTCGGAGAACACATCGCCGAGTTCGTTCAGAATCGCGCCCAGCGGGGTCTTCATGGCGTGTTCCCGCGCCAGCATCCCGTCGATGGCGTTGAGGGCCATGCGGACGAACAGCACCACGGGCAGCAGCAAAAACGGCCAGCGGGCGCCGGGCTGTAGCGCCACGCAAAGGCCCGCCAGCAGCGACAAGAGCGCCGTTGCGAGGGTCACTTGGTTGGCCGAGACACCGGCTTGGGCCAGCCGGGCCGTGATGGGCCGCAGCAGGTTTTGGAAGCGCGGCTTGAGGTCGTAGATGGTGGGCATGGGGTTGTTCCGCGTAGGGGTTGATCTTAAAAACGACGGTTGAAGCCCCCCAACGCTCGTAGTCCCACCTTTAGGCGGCTATCTTTGCGATGGGTAGGCCGCCTGAAGGCGGGACTACCAGCCCCGCCCGGAAGTGTAATCGACTCCCGTGCCATGCGTCCGTTCATGCCTGTATCATTCCCACTCGACCGCTCCGGCAAATCAGGGCAAACTTTGATTAAAATCAGACGTCTCCTGAGTAGTGGGCCATGCCGCGATTCATTCAAGCCCTCGCTCGCCGCCGGATTCGTTGCGTTGTTCTATCTACGAGGTGAACTGTGAAAGTGTCGGAATCCGCATCCAAGGCTATGGTGCTTGCCCGCTGGCTCCTTATCGCGACGGCGGCGGGCGGGGGCGTCTTCGCCTATCAAGTAGTGGTGCCGTTCAGCCTGACCATGCCGCCCCTGGATGGCAACGCCAAGGTGGATCCGAGGGTTGCCATTGGCGTCGCGGCTTCGGGGGTGGGGGCGCGCTTGAGCCTGGTGGAATTGCGGGACGGCGCCGGGAATGTCGTGGCCCAGGCCGCCGACCCCAGCCAAACCCGGTTTGAATGGAAAACCCCCCTGGCCTTCGGTACTCGTTACACCCTCAAGGCCACGGCGGAGCGGCCTTGGTTCGGGCAGCGGGAAACCCGTGAATTGGCGTTCGGCACGGTGGAGATTCCCAAGCTGGAAGGCTTGCCGCAACGCACCCTGGAGCCGGACGCCTCCGTGACGCTACGGTTCGACCGCCCGGTCGGCGAACTGCGGGCCACGGGCGATATGAAGATAGAGGCGCGGCCCGACGCGGCCCACCAAGTGTTCCGGCTGGTCGCCAGCGGCTATGAGCAAGGCCGCAGCTACCCGCTGGCGCTGAATTGGCAGACGGACACCGGCGTGCCGCTGCCCCCGCTGCCATTGGAAATCACCACCGCGCCGCCACTCACCGCCACCCTCAACACCCAGGGGCTATCCAACCTGGGGCTGGCGATGCCGCTGCAAGTCACGTTCAGCGAACCCTTGGCGAGCCGCGACAATCCCGGCAAGCACATCGCGGTTAGCGCCAAGGACGGCAAGGGCGTGGAAGGCAAATGGCAGTGGGTCAACAAGCACCGCCTGCAATTCACGCCCCGGCCCACCTGGCCCGCGTCCACCGCCATCGAGGTGAGCATCGACCCCACGGGTCCCCGGTCGGCGCGGGGCGGATTCCTGGATAAAGCCCTCGCCGCCAGCTTCACCACCGGGCCGGATCGCCGCATCGTCGTGTACCTGGATGCGCAAAAGGCCGATGCCATCGAAAACGGCCAAGTGGTGCGGACTTTCCACGTCAGCACCGGCAAGGCGACCACGCCGACGGTCACGGGCAATTTCCACATCTATGCCCGCTTCCCCACCAAAACCATGCGCAGCCGCGCCAAGCCTGGCGAGAAGGGGCACTACGTGGTGGAGAACGTGCCCTACGCCCAATATTTCTACGAGGACTACGCCTTCCACGGCGCGTGGTGGCACAACGGCTTCGGCCATCCCGCCAGCCATGGCTGCGTGAATATGTCCACCCGCAAGAACAACAAGCGCTGGCCCAGCGCCGCCGAGGACGCCGGTTGGCTGTATCAATGGGCTTCGTTGGGCGTGCCGGTGTCCGTGTTGCCGAGCGGCGGGGCGGCGTCCACCCATGTGGCGATGCAATAGCCTTCGCCGGATGGATGCGCCCCGCCCGAAGAATAATGATGAACGGGTGGAGTTCAGGCCGGTCGATTTGATAAGCTGCCCCGTCGGCGCCATAACGCGCCGCCAACCCCACCACTCAACGAGACGTTACCCATGAGCAAGAAAAACCGACCGCCCACCGTGCCCTTGCACAATCCCGTCGCCAAGTTCGCCGGGAAATTCAACCGCGCCGCCACCTTCCGCGATGGCCGCGCCTACCAACGCAAGCCCAAGCACAAAGGCCGAGAGCCTTTACCGATCCGCGCCGCCTGATCGGTAAAGGCTTTCGGCCCCGCTAGATTCCACCCCCCCGCCAGCGCGGCTGTTCCGCTGACACCCTCCGCCCTTTCCGCCCAGCCCGTCTCCCGCCCCAATAGCCGGAGCAATGCGCTCGCCGCCCCCTTCCCCATAAGAAACCCGCCCTGGCGGCGTCGCAGGGGCGTGGGGATTCAATAGACATTTTTTACTTCGAGGCCCACCCCGCCGGATTTTCCGGCGGCGGGGGCGCGTAGGCTGTTCCAATCGAACCTAGAATTACTAGAGGACTTGCCGGGGCACTCATCCCCGCCCGGACATCCGGCCTATTCCTGGACCGGAATCATGGGCGGGCCGCGCCCAATGCCCACCTGCCGCGCTGTGACATACATATTGAGAAAAGATGGCTGAAACACAATCCATAGCCCGTAAGCTGAACAATATCGTCATGTTATCGACGGCGGTCGCGTTGGGGCTGCTGTTCCTGGCCTTCGCCGTCGGCCTCCTGGTCCATGAGCGCCGGGCCACCTACCAACAATTGGCCAGCTTGGCCGACGTAACGGCCAGCAACATCCAGGCGGCCCTGCTGTCCGGCGACAGCGACAGCGCCAAGGAAACCCTCCGCGCCCTGAGCGTGAAGCCCAACATCTTCTGCGCCCAGATCATCGGACGCAAGGACAAGGTCTTCGCCGAGTACCGCCGGGAAGGCGCCCACTGCCTGCCCAGGCACACGCTGGAATCCGAGGAATCCGGCAGCGATTTGGGCTGGGGCCAATTCATGGAAATGGAATCCAGCCTAAGCCGCCCCATCCTCCTGCACGGCGACGCCATCGGCGCGGTGTCGATCCAGGCCGACCTGCGGGAGATGTGGCAAGGACTGGCCCGCAACCTGTTGGCCCTGGCGTTCGCCACCCTGGTTTCATTCTTTCTGGCCGTGGGCCTGTTGATCCGGCTGCGCCGCCAAATCACCGCGCCCATCGCCAAGCTGGCCGAGGCCACCCGCGACATCTCGGAGAGCAAGACCTATTCGCTGCGGGTGCCCAGGCACGGGGAAGACGAGCTGGGCATGCTGATCGACGGCTTCAATGAAATGCTGTCCCAAATCCAGACCCGGGACCAAGCCTTGGAGCGGCACCGGGAGCATCTCGAGCAGGAGGTGGAGGCCCGCACCGCCGAGCTGCGCGGCGCCAAGGAAGCAGCGGAAGCCGCCAGCCGGGCGAAATCCCAGTTCCTCGCCACCATGAGCCACGAAATCAGGACGCCCATGAATGGCGTGCTGGGCATGGCGGACCTGCTGCTGGACGGGGACTTGAGTCCGACCCAGCAACGCTATGTGGAAATGCTGCACAGGTCCGGCGAAGCCCTGCTGGCCCTCATCAGCGACGTCCTGGATTTTTCCAAGATCGAGGCGGGCAAGCTGGAACTGGAAAGCCTGGACTTCGACCTGCACCAAACCGTGGGCGACGTGGCCGAATTGCTGGCCGAACGCGCCCACGGCAAGGGGCTGGAACTGGTTTGCCGCATCCGCGACGACGTGCCGAACTGGGTCCGGGGCGATCCTGGCCGGTTGCGCCAAGTGCTGGCCAACTTGGTGGCGAACGCCGTCAAATTCACCCATCGGGGCGAAGTCGCCATCACCGCCACCCTGGCCGAAGGTCTTCCCATCAATGCCGACACGGCGACCATCCGCTTCTGTGTGCGGGACACCGGCATCGGCATCGCCGAAGAGGCCAAGGCGGGGCTGTTCAGGGCCTTCTTCCAAGCCGATGGCACCACCACCCGCCGCTACGGCGGCACCGGCCTGGGACTCGCCATTTCCTGGCAGCTGGTGGAATTGATGCACGGCCATATCGGCGTGGAGAGCGCGCTGGGCTATGGCTCGTCCTTCTGGTTTGAGTTGCCGTTGGCGGCGGCGGCGGAACCCGCGCCCCAGGCCATGCTCGCGCCCGGCGACTTGGCGCGGCAGCGGGCGCTGGTGGTGGAGGACAACGACACCACCCGCGACATTCTGTGCGACTACGCCAAATCCTGGGGGATGCGGGTGGATGCGGTGACCGATGGCGAACAGGCGCTAGCCTCATTGCGGGCGGCGCAGGCCAGCGGAGACCCCTATCGGTACGGCCTGTTGGACATGGAAATGCCCGGCATGAATGGCATTGAACTGGCCCGCCGAATCAAGGCCGATCCCGCCCTGGCGGGCATCCGGCTATTCCTGTTGTCGTCGAGCAGCGGCGAGGGCGAGTCGCGGGAGGCCCGCGAAGTGGGCTTCGCGGCCCGCATGAACAAGCCCGTGCGGCGGGCCGACCTGCAGCGCTGCCTGCTGGAAGCGGGCACGCTTCCAGCCCCCGAGCCGGAAAGTCCAGCCACCAAGGCGCCAGCCCCCGCGCCGGACGCGGCGGAAGGCGGCGGCGGACGCCTGCTGTTGGTGGAGGATAGCCAAGTCAACCAAATGGTGGCGCTGGCGATGCTCAAGGGACTGGGCTACGCGGTGGATGTCGCCAAGAACGGCCTGGAGGCCGTGACGAAGGCCAGCCAGGGCAAGTACGACTTGGTGCTGATGGATTGCATGATGCCGGAAATGGACGGCTACGCCGCCACCACCGAGCTGCGCAAGCGCCAAGCCTTAGGGCTGATCCCGTCCTTCCCCATCCTGGCCTTGACCGCCAACGCCGTGCAGGGCGACCGGGAGAATTGCCTCGCCGCCGGCATGGACGACTATCTCGCCAAGCCTTTCAAGCGTGAGCAATTGCGCCAGATGCTCGACCGCTGGCTGGTCCCCCCGGTCCACGAAGAGCAAGCGGCCCCATCATGGGCGGAGACCCATCCACCGGCGGAGGCAGCGGTCATCGACACGACGCCCTTGGAGGCGCTTAGGACGCTCCTGGAAGGACAGCAAGGCGACGCCTTAATCCAAGAAGTGGCGCAGCTATACCTGCACGACGCGCCCAAGTTGCTGGATGCCCTGGAAAAGGCCCATGCCGCGGGCGATCCCACCGCCATCCGCGCCGCGTCCCACACGCTGAAATCGAACAGCGGCCAAGTGGGCGCGGTGGCCGTGGTGGAACTGTGCCGGGAGGTCGAGGAAGCTGCCCGCGAGGGGCGCTATGACCATAGTGGCGAAGCCTTGACGAAGATCCGCCGGGCCTTCGCCGCCGCCTCGGTGGCGTTGGCGGCTTACCTTAAGGCGGAAGGCTTGGCCTAAGTTCAAGCGCGCAGGGCAATCGCGCCATGCGATTTCCTCCCTCGCCCACCGGGAGAGGGTTGGGGTCACTGCCTGCCATTAAGTTAGGCGATTTCCGAAAATGCTTGTCACCGTTGATCTGGATGTAGGATGGGTAGAGCGTACTCGCGAAACCCATCGAGCCGGACACAGGGTGATGGGTTTCACTTCGCTCTACCCATCCTACAGGTATGTCTTTTCCTGGAAATCGCCTTAAGAACCCTCTCCCGGTGGGAGATGGAACGAAATCCAAAAACCTACACTTGCAAGCTGTCCATTCCCCCAACCCCGTATAATTGCCCCGCCTGAATGCCGCAACGGCTTCCATGCCTTCAATCCTTCCGTTTTTCCCCAACCAACGGACTCAAACAATGCCCCTCGAAATCATCATCCTGGCCGCAGGTCAGGGCACCCGCATGAAATCGGCCCTGCCCAAAGTACTGCACCGCATCGCCCACCAATCCCTGCTGGAACACGTCCACGCCCTGGCGACCTCCCTGGACGCCCGCAAAATCTCCATCATCTACGGCCACGGCGGCGAGCAAGTGTTGAAGAAGCTAGCCCACCTCGACGTGGTGTGGGCCGAGCAGAAACAGCAACTCGGCACCGGCCACGCGGTCATGCAGGTGGCCGACGGCATCGGCGACGA
>NZ_JBTEKS010000144.1:0-9769 GCF_054333355.1 Methylomagnum sp.
GGATGTCGTCGAGGCTGGTAAAGATCATCGTAGGAGTGCCATTAAGGAAAGATTGAGGGAAATATTGCTTGATTTTACCCTGACAGCCTTAAAGTAACAATTGTGAACAATATACTTATGATAATTTGGGAACATCTCTAAAGGATGAACGCCCAAATTTATATTATCCAATACGTAACCCTTTTACCGGGTTGGACGTATGGCCTAAAACGACACGGGTTTGGGCTTTTGATAAAGATGCCACTCTAGTCAATGAAAAGGATAATTTATTATGGTGGGGCGTGAATGGAGATAATCCGGTTCCACGATTAAAAAAATTCCCGAGCGATGTTAGACAAGGAACGGTCCCGGTTACTATTTGGTTCCATCAAGATGTGGGGAACAATCAAGATGCACGTCGCGAAATATTGGCTTTTAATCCTGATTCGCCATTCTCAACGCCGAAGCCGGAATCCTTAATTAGTCAAATAGTTTCCATCGCTAGCAATCAAGGGGATATTATCCTTGACTCGTTTTTAGGTTCCGGCACTACCGCCGCCGTCGCTCACAAAATGAACCGCCGCTATATCGGGATTGAAATGGGCGAACATGCCGAAACCCACTGTTTGCCCCGCTTACAAAAGGTTATCGCCGGGGAACAGGGCGGCATTTCCAAAGCGGTCGAATGGCAGGGCGGCGGGGGCTTTCGGTTCTATACCTTGGGGGAATCGGTATTCCTCCCCGATGGCGGCATAAACGATCAAATCCGTTTCCCCACCCTGGCCGCGTTCCTGTGGCACTTTGAAACCGGGCAACCGGCGGGGCAAAGCTTCGATTCCCCGTTATTGGGCATTCACGAAGGTACAGCCTATTACCTGCTGTATAACGGCATCTTGGGCGACCGCCGCCCGGACGGGGGCAATGTCTTAACCGGGGCGATATTCGCCTGGCTGCGGGAACAATTCCCCCACGATGGGCCGAAAGTCATCTACGGGGAAACCACGCGCATTGGCGAGGCCCGCCGCAAGGCCGAGAATATTACGTTCAAGCAGATTCCTTATGACATCCGGGCGCGTTGACCATGTTTGAACTCAAAACCTATCAAGAACGCGCCCTGGCAAGCTTAAGCCGCCTGTTCACCCAATCCCGCACCGATGGACTCCACGCCGCGTGGGATGCCGCCATGGAAGCGCAAAACCGGCGCGGGGGCTATGGCTCTGCGGCGTTTGGGGACATTCCTTGCGTGTGCCTACGCATTCCCACGGGCGGGGGTAAAACCCTCCTGGCCGCGCACGCCATCGCCCAAACCGGCAAAGTCCTACGGGACACTGACGCGCCCATTGCCCTATGGCTCACCCCGTCCGATGCCATCCGCACGCAAACCCTAGACGCCCTGAAATCCCCGACCCACCCCTACCGGCTGGCCTTGGAACAGTATTTCCCGCAACGGGTCCGGGTGTGCGACCTGGAAAGCTTGGTGACGGTGGGGCCGCATGACGTGGGGAAGGCGGCGGTCATCATCGTGGCAACCATCCAATCCTTCCGCATCGGCGACACCAGCCAACGGAACGTCTACGCCTTTGACGAAACCCTAGAGCCGCATTTTCAGGGCTTAAGCCCGCAACGGGCGGCGGGTTTGGAAACCGTGTCGGAAGCCGACTTGGAAAACCAGCACTATTTCACGCGGGCCGACCTGGGGCGGGTGAAAGCGTCCATTGCCAATTGGCTACACCTGCACCGGCCTATCGTCATTGTCGATGAAGCCCACAACAGCCGCACGCACAAGAGCTTTGAAACCCTTAAGCGACTGAATCCCGCCTGCATTATCGAATTAACCGCCACCCCGCTACCCGGTTCCAACGTGCTTTATCACGTCGCGGCGCAAGAACTGAAAGCCGAAGACATGATTAAGCTGCCCATCATCCTACGGGAACACCCCACCGGCTGGGAGGATGCGGTAAGGGATGCCATCCTGACCCGCAAGCGCTTGGAAACCCTGGCACAAGGCGAAGCCGATTACTTACGCCCCTTGGTGCTGTTTCAGGCACAGCCCAAAGGGGGCGCGGTCACGGTGGACGTGCTGCACAAGCACTTGATGGAACAGGAACACATCCCGAAACAGCAAATCGCCATCGCCACGGGAAGCCAAAAGGAATTGGACGGGGTGAACCTGTTCGATTCCGCTTGCGCGGTGCGGTTTGTCATCACCGTGGAAGCCCTCAAGGAAGGTTGGGACTGTTCCTTTGCCTATGTGCTGTGTTCCCTACAGGAAAGCCGTTCGGCGAAGGATGTGGAACAGCTATTGGGCCGGGTGCTGCGGATGCCCTACGCCCGAAGCCGGGGGCACCAGGAATTGAACCGCGCTTATGCCCACATCGTGGCTACCAGCTTCGCGGAAGCGGCGGAACAACTGACCGACCGCATGATAAACAACATGGGGTTTGATCCTTACGAAGCGGCACAAGCGGTGCAACCCGGTCCCGATTTATTCGGGGATGACCCGCCGCCCAATCAACCGCCCCCTAAGCCGGTGCTGCCTGATTTCGTGGCGACCGTGCCCGGCAACACTACGCTACCCGTTCCGGCGGAACTGGCGGGGAAAGTCGAAATTCGCCCCACGTCCCAAGGGGCCACCGTCATCGTGAAGGGCGAAGTCACGGAAGCCGTGGAAACCTTCCTGCTTGCCACGGTCGAGAAAAAACACCAAGGGGCCATACAAGAAAAGATCGACAGGCACCGGGCGCAATGTGCGGCGGTGCTGGCCCCCGCCAGCCGGGGCGAGGTGTTCGCCCCCATCCCGATGCTTTGCCTATGGCAAGACGGGGGATGGCAACCCGTCGAAAAGGAAACCTTGGCGGAACTCGGGGGCTTGAACTTGCTTCAACACCCGGTGCAATTGGCTGGGTTCGCGGTTCACGAAACCGCTCGCACCTTTGAAATAGACTTGGACGGCAAGAAAATCACCTACACCACGGGGGATGCCCGGCAACTGTCCTTAAACGACATCCCCACGGAAGCGACGGAACAAGATTTGGTGCGCTGGTTGGATCGGGAAACCCGGCAACCGGATATTTCCCAAGCCGAGTTATTAAAGTATCTCGGGTTGATAGTGTGCCATCTAATCAGGGACCGGGGCTTATCGCTGACAGCCTTGGTGCGGGCTGAATTCCAATTGGCCGAAGCCATCCGGCGGGAAATCGACCGCTTGCGGCAACTCGCCATTTCGACCGGCTTTCAAAAAGCCTTGCCCGGTATGGAAGCGGTACGGCTGGAAGATGCCTTCCGGTACGCCTTCGAATTCCGCCCACATCATTACATGGCCCGCCCGCCCTACTATAGCGGGCGCTTCAAGTTCAAAAAGCACTATTACCCGCAAATCCACGACCTTCGGGAACGGCGGGCCGATGGTTCCCTAGCCGAAGAATTCCTATGCGCCCAAGCGATTGAAGCCCATCCGATGGTTAAGCATTGGGTCCGCAACGTCGAAAAGGAACCGCGCTTTTCTTTCTGGCTTCCGACCGCGACGGATTACTTTTACCCCGACTTCGTTTGCGAATTGGTGGACGGGCGCTTGCTGGCGGTCGAGTACAAGGGCGAACCCTACAAAACCAACGATGACAGTCGGGAAAAGATGCAAGTCGGGCACCAGTGGGAGAAATCCAGCGGCGGGCGGTGCTTGTTCCTGATGGCCATGGCTGAGGATGAGCAAGGGCGGAACGTGGCGGGGCAGATTGCCCATAAGGTCGAGCAAGGCTAGGGGAAGGGGCTTTTGTGGCTTTTGTGGTTAATGTCCTAAGCCCTTAAAAAGCTATTTTGAGCTTTATCCCTGTTTGGAAATCCTAAAGACGGGGGCTTCTTAAGCGGCATGGGAAGCCCTGCCCCGTGGGGCACTCGGGGGCAAATTGAGGCAACAACTGGCAAGCGATTACGGCAAGGATGTTTTTCTAAACCTTTGATTCGATTGGTTATCTAGTGCGGCGAATTGTTGCAGATTATCGCCGATGGAAGACTCTGACTCCGTCAACCTAGGTTCGAATCCTAGTCCCCCAGCCAATATGAAACAAAGGCTTACCCGGTTCATCCGGATAAGCCTTTTTTATCGCGCCTCGATTTATGGAGCGCAGCTTACGGTTGCGTCATCGCTGAGCTGATCCACTTCCGCATCCTTCTTCACGTACACGGCGGCATAGAAGCGCAGTTCGGCCTTGCCGGGGGCGGCGGCCTGCGGGGTTTCGTCGCGGAATGGCGGGAAATTGTCGCGGCCCAGGAACTTGTGGTCGGTTTCCGGGGGGTTTCCGATGGATGTTGACGCCGTCGGCGTCGTCCTGGTGGCGTCGGCGGATTTTGGTGGGATTTGAATGAAGGGCTAAAGGCGCGTGGGACCGAGCGAAACGCGGCGGCACGGCTTGATGGGTTCCGCGAAGCTCCGCCCGTCCTATTTGCAGCGCTGGCGCCAATATCCCGGCTCAGGATGGCGGCACAAGTCCAGCGCCAGTGCCACCGCCGCGTCGAGATTGGCCCGTGCCCCGGCGGATAAGCCGTCCCCCAATTCGAAGCGCTCCCCCCGAATCCCCAGCAAAAAGCATGGCGGTGGTTCCTCGCCCCGGATGTCCCGGTACACCCGCAACACCGACGCCGGGCTGATGGCGTGGGTGGAATAACTGGGATCGGCGGCGGCTTGCAGCGCTGTCAGCGACCAGGGTGCCGGGCAGGACAGGTGGGCGTCGGCGAACAGCACCAGCTTTCGACCCACCAAATCCAGGGCGTGTTCGATCTGCAACTGGAAATCGGTCAGCAACTCAATGCCGCCCGCCGCCCGACGAGTGTCCTCATCCAAGCGCGACTCCAATGCATCCAGCAGCAACGGACCCAGCGCGTCGTCGCCCCGGCTGGGATTGCCATAGCCGAAAATCAAAACCGCCGCCGTCATTGTGCCCATGGCCGGATTATTTGGGTAGCGCTCACGATTTTTTAGCCTCGTCCTGTTCGGTCATCATCGGTTCCAAGCTCAAGGTCAACGTCCCGGCAGGCGCGGATTTCGCTGGCGCGGCCTCGCCGACGCTAGTGTCGGGGCCGGGCGGGGCGGCGTTGTCGGTGGGTTCGCTGGACCGTGCGCCGGGGTCCAGCAGGCTGATTTTGAGCCGCACGTTGTTGGCCGAGTCGGCGTTCTTGATCGCCACCTCCGATGTGATTAAGCCCTGTCGGTACATCCTGACCAAGTGGTTGTCGAAGGTCTGCATCCCCACGCCCTCGGATTTCTCCATGACTTCCTTGATGGCGTGGGTCTCGCCCTTGCGGATCAAATCGGCCACCAGGGGCGTGCCCAGCAGGATTTCGATGGCGGCGGCGCGCTTGCCGTCCACCGTGGGCACCAGCCGTTGCGACACGAACGCCTTGAGGTTGAGCGACAGGTCCATGAGCAGCTGGTTGCGCCGCTCCTCGGGGAAGAAGTTGACGATGCGGTCGAGCGCCTGATTGGCGTTGTTGGCGTGCAGGGTGCTGAGGCACAAATGGCCGGTCTCGGCGAAGGCCAAGGCGTGTTCCATCGTGTCCTGGGAACGGATTT
This sequence comes from Methylomagnum sp., assembly GCF_054333355.1. NCBI lineage: Bacteria > Pseudomonadati > Pseudomonadota > Gammaproteobacteria > Methylococcales > Methylococcaceae > Methylomagnum > Methylomagnum sp. The sequence goes on from NZ_JBTEKS010000144.1 coordinate 5,546, forward strand.
CGCCAATCAGGATCACGTCCGGGGCTTGCCGCAGGGTGTTCTTGAGGGCGTCCTCGTAGGATTGAGTGTCCACGCCCACTTCCCGCTGGTTGACCAGGCTCTTCTTGTGCGGATGCATGAACTCGATGGGGTCTTCGATGGTGATGATGTGGCCCGCCGAGTTGGTATTGCGGTAGTCGATCAGCGCCGCGAGCGAGGTTGATTTGCCGGAGCCGGTGCCGCCCACGAACAGCACCAGCCCGCGCTTCTCCATGATGACGTTCTTCAATGTATCGGGCAGGCCGAGCTCCTCGACGGTCGGAATCTTGACCTTGATGTTCCGCACCACCATCGCGTAAGAGCCGCGTTGCCTGAAGATGTTGACCCGGAAGCGTCCCACGCCCGGCTCGCTGATGGCGAGGTTCATTTCCGGCTTATGCTCGAACTCCCGGCGCTGATCTTCGGTCATGATCGAATTGGCCACCTCCTCGATCATTTCGTTGGTCAGCGTCACGTTCTCGATGGGGGTGAGCTTGCCCTGGAACTTGGCGGCGGGCGGGGCGTGGGCGGTCAGGTAAAGGTCGGAACCGTCCTTGTAAACCAGCAGCTTGAGGTAGGCTTGGAACTTCATGGGGCAATCTCCGAAGAAACAAAGTCGGGGGGCTGGCGAATTCCCCCTCTTGTGGTTCCGTGGCTTTAGTCGGAGTCCGGGGGGATGTGCCGAGGCGGATGTTACACGCAACGCCGGGACGTGGCGGCGTCGCGTGGGGTGAAAATAAATGGGGAATATTACCGATAGACACCTTCCCGGCACCATAAATGTCGGGCATGGGTACATGCCCGACCTACGGGAAAGGTTTAGGTATGCCGTTCCAGGCGGGCGACCACGTTCTCGGCGGCGTCCAACACTTCCAATTCCAGCGGCATCTTGCCCAGCGCGTGAGTGGCGCAGGACAGGCACGGGTCATAGGCGCGGATGGCGACCTCGATGTGATTCAGCAAGCCTTCGCTCGGCTCCTGCCCATCCAGATAGGTCGCGGCCACCTGGCGGATGGATTCGTTCATCGCCTGATTGTTGCTGGTGGTGGAAACAATCAAGTTGGCCTTGGTCACTAAGTCCTGGTCGTCGATCTGGTAATGATGGAACAGCGTCCCCCGTGGCGCTTCAATCACGCCGATGCCCTCGTAGCGCTTCTCGCCCTGCGTCACCAAATCGCCGCTCAGCACATCGTCATCCAGCAGGAAGCGCTGGATACCTTCCGCCGAATGCAGCGCCTCAATCATCCGCGCCCAGTGAAAGGCCAGCGAGCCATGGATTGGCCCGCCCGCGCCGTGGGCCAGAAAATCTTGCCGCGCCGCTTCCGCCAGCGGGGTGTCGATGTAGTCGCAGTTGTTGATCCGAGCCAGCGGCCCGACCCGATACCAGCCGGTTTCTTTGCCCTTGGACGTGATGTAGGGGAATTTCATGTACGACCAGGGCCGCACTTCCTCGCGCAGATAATCTTGGTAATTCCGGTAATCCACCTGGTCGAAGATGGTCTTGCCCAGATCGTCGCGAGCGCGCAGGCCGCCGTGGTAAAGGTCGAGGGCGCCGTCCGGGCGGGTCAGGCTGAGGAAGTTGGAGCGGATGTAGGCGAATTGCTGGTTGTGGTCCAGGTCGCTGAGATACAAGCGCTTCGCCATCTCCACCGCTTCGCCGGACCACTCGATGGCGTGGTCGATGCCTTCCAGCAAATAATCCCGTTCCTCGACGGTCAGCGCCTTATTCATGCCGCCGGGAATCGCGCCGGTGCCGTGAACCCGCTTGCCGGAAATCACCCGGATGACCTCCTGGCCGTACTTCCGCAGCTTCACGCCCTTCAGGCCCACGTCCGGGTACGCCGCCAGCACGCCGACGATGTTGCGGCTCGCCAGATCGCTGCCGAAGCCGAACAGCAAATCGGGCGAGGACAGGTGGAAGAAGTGCAGGGCGTGGGATTGCAATATCTGGCCGAAATGCAGCAGGCGGCGCAGCTTGTCGGCGGCGGGGGTGAGCTGGTCCACGCCCACCAGTTGATCCACGGCCTTGGCGGCGGCGAGGTGATGACTCACCGGGCAGATGCCGCACAGGCGCTGGACCATGATGGGCAGCTCCCAATAGGGCCGACCTTGGATGAAGCGCTCGAAGCCCCGGAATTCGACGATGTGCAGGCGGGCCTGCTTGACGTGGTTGGCCTCGTCCAAGAGCAGGGTCACTTTGCCGTGGCCTTCGACGCGGGTGACCGGGTCGATGACGATCCGCTTGAGGTTTTCCGGGTGTTCGGCGGTTTCGAGATGTTCGTACATGGCGTGTCCTCGCAGGGTGTGCCGCCGCGTGGCGGCTGATTTCCCAAGCATAACACAGCGATTTTGAAGGACTGTTTCGGGGCGGGGAATGGCTCGCTACTCGGCGCGGGTCCGGGGATGGCTCGCCAAATCATTTGACTTAAAGATGAGAATGGTTATCATTTTAATCCCCGCAAGATTGATTTTCGAGGAATTGGCCATGACTCCACGTCACCGCAACATCAACCCGGCCGTGGGCGAGAACGAACCTTCGTCCGCGCCCGAGCTTGTGCAGCAAGCCCTACGCTTTCTCCTGATGCGCTACGCCCGCAGCCCCTCGCCCGGCATCGCTGGCAACATCGCCACCTGCGTCGAGCAGTTGTTGAGCAACCCACGCTTCGCGCCGCCCCCGGACGAGCGCTGCACTTACCGGCACATGCGGGCCTATTGGCGCTTGGTGGAAAGCCTTGGCTGATGGGATGGCCCCGCCATCTCGGCTTCGGGAAGAACGGCCCCGCCAGTTGTCCTGTCTAAAGGCCGACGGCGGACGCCGTTTCAACCTAGCACGAGGAGAACGCCATGTATCTCAAGCAGAAGAACGAGGGACATCTGGTCGAGGTGCTGAGTCTCAATGATTTGGTCAATCCGAATCACAAAACCGTCATTGGACGGCTGCATTACGGCGAAGAGATGCAAGACCCCGACAAGTTTCCTAAGACCAATTTGATATTCCCGTCCGGCGAAGCCCTGCCGCAATGCTGGCTGGATGTGCATTACCGGGATCAGGAGTTGCAGAGATAGACATTTTGCCCCTTCTCCCCTCCGGGAGAAGGCAGGGATGAGGGGATATCAAAAGGAAGAATGCTTTTTTGAATCCCCTCACCCTGACCCTCTCCCGCTGGAGAGGGGATTGATTAGCCCGAGGCGAGGCGGTGCGCCTGCCGCGTCGTCTCGGGTAGCCGATACCGCCCCACGCAGCGCATCACCCAATCCACCGCCGTGACCAAACTCATCCGGTGGCCCGCCGAGATATAGAGCGGCTGCACGCCCACCCGCGTTCGTAGCACCGCGCCGATTTCCTCGCCTTTGTCCATGAGCGAAACCCAAGCGCCGCGCCGATCCGGCACGTCCATGTGCGTGCCTACCAGACGGGTTTTGCCGACGCCGATGGTGGGCAAGCCGGTCAACACGCCCAAATGACAGGCGATGCCGAGGCGGCGCGGATGGGCGTAGCCCTGGCCGTCCACCAGGATTAAATCCGGGAGCGTGTCCAAACTGTCCAGGGCGTCCACCAAGGCCGGGATTTCGCGGAACGAGAGCAGGCCGGGAATGTAGGGAAACTCGGTGGGCAGGCGGGCGAGGCGGCTTTCGATCAACGTTAAGGCCGGGAAATCCAGCACGGCGACGGCGGCGCGGGTGAGGGCGCCGTTGTCCTCGAAGCCCACATCCACACCCGCCACCCGGTGGATGCCGGGTGGCAGGTCGTCCTCGATCCGTACCAAGCCGCGCAACCGGTTTTGAATGGCGATGGCTTCCTGGAGCGGGACGTTCCAGGCGTGGGCGTGATGGAGTTGCAGAGTCATGGCGATGCCTCTTGATTCATAGGATGGGTGGAGCGATGGCGGAACCCATCATGCCCGGTGGCGCGAGATTCATCCGGCCAACGGCACCCGAGTGATGGGTTTCGCTGCGCTGCACCCATCCTATAAATTTGGTGTGCGCCACGCTCCGATAGTGCGATTCGGGCTTCCCTGCCCGAATCGCCCTCTCCGCGGGCGGTGATTGCCTTCGGCGGCCCCAGACGCCCTGCGTTCACCCGTCCCGACCCAACAAGGGGATCGGGACGTGGCTCCACAAATGGCTCTACGCCCGGTCGTGGGCCTTGCAGATTCCCTCCGGGAATCCGCCCGGCACTCGGGCTACCGGGGACTACTCGGCTCG
>NZ_JBTEKS010000145.1:0-9768 GCF_054333355.1 Methylomagnum sp.
CCACGACAGCCCAGCCTGATCGTGGGCTAAAGCCCACTCCCACAAATCACGAACCCACTAAGAATTCCAACAAACCAACCCTTCGATCTCCATGAAACGAATCCTCCCGTTCATTCTCCTGGCCGTGGCTGGCTGCGCGTCGCAGCAACCCATTGAAATCATCAACCAATCCCGCGCCTCGCTGAAATTGCTGCCCAAGGAAGACCTGCTCAAGTGCATGGGCAACCCCGTCCACGAGGAAAAAACCGATAAGCGCGAGACCCTGATTTTTTCCGGGGCCGCACCGGAGCAACCCACCTGCCCGATGCGAGCCTTCATGGGCCAACAATCCCCCGCCAAACGCTATTGCTGGGCTTCCGTCACCCTGAAGGAAGGGCGGGTGGAGAACATCGAGTACCCGCCCAGCAACGATGGCGTCATCGTGACGGGCGAGCAATGCGCCTTCCTCGTCGAGAACTGCGTGAAAACGCCCTAGTGCTTTGTCAGCCCTGTAATGTGGGGCCAAACCGCGTCATATTTGAAAACGATAGCCGATAGGATGGGTGGAGGTGCGCCATGAAGAACCACCGAATTTTGAAAAGGCCGCAGCGCACCGTAACCCATCAGCAGGCCGACATCGCCCGATGGGTTACGGCGCACGGCCAGAATCGCCAGAGTTTTCGGCCTCATGCCAAGTGCGCCTCCACCCATCCTATAGGCTACACGTCATTCGACGCATGACAGAGCACTAGCCGTAGACCGGCTCGGTTTTGAAAATCGAGTCGGTCTCAACCTACACAGCCGAACCCAACCATGTCCGAAACGATACCGAACAACCTAGATTACGATGTCGTCGTGGCGGGCGGCGGACCCGCCGGTTCCACCGCCGCGACCCTGTTGGCGCAGCACGGCCACCGGGTGTTGCTGCTGGAAAAGGACCGGCATCCCCGCTTCCATATCGGGGAATCCATGCTGCCATTCAGCGAAACCGTGGTGGAGCGGCTGGGCATCGACTGGAGCGAAGGCAACCAGTTCAAGAGCGGGGCCATGTTCATCGACGAAGCCTCGGGCCAGCGGATGCACTTCCCCCTCAGCGCTCAGCGGCGGACCTTCCAGATCGAGCGGGCGCCCTTCGACCAAGTGCTGTTCAAGAACGCCGCCGCCCACGGCGTGGACGCCCACGAAGGCGAGAAAATCCTCGATTTGGCCTGGTTCGGCGACTGGGTGGAAGTCAGCACCGAACTCGCCGCCTACCGCGCCCGCTATCTGGTGGACGCCACCGGGCGCAACGCCCTGACTGGACGGCAACAACGGAGTATCTCCCGCATCGGGAATCTGGGCCGGTACGCGGTATATACCCATTATGAAAACATCCCGGCCAACGCCGAAGCCGACGAGTTATTCCGCACCGGCAATATTTATGTCCCGGTGGTGGATATTGGCTGGATTTGGATTATTCCCCTGTCCGGGCGGCGGCTCAGCGTGGGGCTGGTCGTGCAGCGGGAAGGCTCGCGGGAGGGCGAAGTCGATGAGTTGTTCCGCCGCTATGTGGACGCCTCGCCCATCCTCAACCGCCTGCTGAGCGGGGCCGCCCAATGCGCGCCGGTCCGCACCGAGGCGGATTTCAGTTATACCAACGAGCGCCGCTATGGCAGCCGCTATGCCTGTTGCGGGGACGCGGCGGGCTTCCTCGACCCGGTGTTTTCTTCCGGGGTATTCCTGGCCTTCACCAGCGCCGCCCGCCTCGCCGACCGGGTGCATCAAGCCCTGCTGGATGGCACCGAGGCCGACCCGGAGCTTCACGCGGCGGACGATCAGGAATATCTATTGGGCTTCAACACCATGCGGCTGTTCGTGGAGCGGTTCTATCATTCCGACATGGTGCATAACCTGTTTTTCGAGGCCGACAAGCACCCGCAGCTTAAGGAGGAAATCGCCCAATTATTGGCGGGGGATTTATGGCGCGGGGATAACCAGTTGCAGAATAGTTTGCTGGCGAATCGGCGGGCGGTTGGATGAGTGGTTAAGCATGTGGTTTCCCGCACCCCTTGAATATTGTTATGTGCGTCTTGCTCGCCGCAGAAATACTGCTCTTCACTGCCTTGGTGCCCGGCATGGTCACGGTATACATCCCGTATTCCCTACTTACCCAGGCGGGCGGCGTCCCTGTTTGGAACCCCCACGATGCTTACGATTCCGGCCTTGGCGTTGCTCCTGACCGGTATTATCGGCTACGGGTATTGTGCCTGGGAGTTCGCCGTGCGTGGTCTCGGCGCCCCCGCGCCCTTAGCCCCGCCCAAAAACCTGGTTGTCAGCGGACTCTATCGCCGGACCCGGAATCCCATGTTTCAAAACGTCTTACTGATTCTGTTGGCGGAGGCCTTGCTGTTTCCCGGTCCCGCCCTGGCTTGGTATGCCGGGATGGTCGCGCTGATCCTGCATCTTCTGGTCGTGCTGTATGAGGAGCCCAGGCTCCGCGCCCGATTCGGGTCGGCTTATATCGACTACTGTGGACAAGTCCCCCGCTGGGGTGCGGCTTTGCATCCTTCCCGACCGAATATCAAATAAGCCTTCCGGGTTTCGGTCGATTTCCCTCAACCATCCCATCCCACTTGTATGAAAGAACAACTCAAGCACTTCATATTCACCGAACTCATCTACCACGATAACCCCGACGCCTTCGGCGACGCCGACGATTTGCTGGAGGCCGGCCTGGACAGCCTGGGCCTGATGCGGCTCATCATGTTCGCCGAAAAGGAATTCGGCGTGACCCTGCCGGACACCGAACTGGAACCGGCCAACGTCCGCAGCCTGAACGCGCTGGAACGATGGATAAACACTGTCTGGAACCGCTGATCTGGTTCAACCCCGCCGACTATTTCACCTATGTGCTGGATCAGGAAATCCGGGCGGCGGGGATGCCGGGCGGGTATTGCGGCTTCGCGCTGGACTTGGATGCGCCACCGGATTTGGAACGCTTGCGGGAACGCTTGGCCCAACTGGCGGAACGCTTCCCCGTCGCCACGGCCCGGCTGGAACGGCGCGGCAAGCGCTACGGCTGGCACGCCACCGGACACGCGCTGGAACTGGAACGCCACGACTGCCCGCCGGGCGAAGGACCGGACACCTTCGCTAGTCGCAAGGTGGCGGACCTCGTGAGCCGACCCGCCTCGCTGGAAACCGACCCGCCCCTGAGCGCCCATTGGCTGGCCCATGGCGAGGGCGGCACGTTTGCGCTGCGCTGGGTCCATCCGCTGTTGGATGCGCGGGGCGTGAAGATTGTGCTGGACTTCCTGAATTCGGATGACCCGGAACGCTTCCGGGAATCGCCGCCGCTCATCCCGCACAAGCTGGCCGAGTGGGGCTTCTGGAAGAGCGCCCGCCTCGCCCTCAAAGCCAAGCGCCACAACGGGCAAGGCAACCGGCTGGATAGCTGCCTGCCCACCCTGGCCGAAACCGGCCCGCAATCCCTGGGCCTGTGGGTGCGCCGCTACACGCCGGAAGAATCGGCCCAAATCGCCAAACTGGCGCTCCGTTACACCGGGCTGGCGGGCAAGTCGCTGTATTACATCGGCTGCCTGATGCGGGCCATGGAACTGGCCGGGCCACCCGCCGCCAAGGCCGGTTACTGCTTCCCCTACGCCTTCAACCTGCGCCGCCAGAACGCCCCGACCCCGATGTTCGGCAACCATGTGGGCTGCCTGTTCGCCCAGGCCACCCGCGAGCAAGTCCAAGACCGGGACGGCCTATTCGCCCACTTGCTGGCCCAGCATCAGCGCGTGGTGCGGGAGGAGTTGGATTACGCCTACCTGCCCCTGATGTGGCTGGGGCAATGGCTGTCGCCGGGCCGCTATGCCAAGCTGCTCCGCCAACAGCGCAGCGGCGGGGAGTTGAGTTCCTGCTGGTTCTCCGACATTGGCGACATGCGCTTCGGCAGCGGCGGCTTCCTGGGTGCCCGGCCCGTCGGCATGTATCACCTGACTTGGATGACCCTGCCCCCCGGCTTGGCGCTGTTGGTCGGGCAGATGGATGGGCGGCTCACCCTATCCTATAACGCTTTGCGGCCAGCGGTGGACGGGGCTTGGTTGGCGCGGGTGATGGGGATTATGGATGCAGAGCTTTTGGAAAAAGTTTTGTAGGTCGGGCTTAAGCCCGACCCACAGTTTCGGGCACACCCTTGAATCACCCCCATGCTGCTAACCCCCTTCCTCCACCAATCCCACCAGCACCCCGAAGCTCTCGCCCTCGCCGAAGGCGAGCGGGAAATCCGCTACGGTGAACTACTCGCCCAATCACAATCCATCGCCGCCGCCCTGCGCGGCCTGGGCATCGGTTCCGGCCAGCGCGTCGCCCTGCACATCGACCGGGGCATTGACGCCGTCGCCGCCGTGTTCGGCGTGCTGCTGACCGGGGCCGCTTACCTGCCGCTGGACCTCAAGAACCCGCCCGCCCGCCGGGAATTCATCCTCCGCGACGCGGACGCGGCGGCAACGCTGGGCACGGGCGCACCGCCGCCGGGCTGGCACGGGCCGACGTGGCTGGATGTCACCGCCGCGCCGCCCGCCCCGTTCATCCCCGCCGAAATCCAGGCCGACGATCTCGCGGCCATCCTCTACACCTCCGGCTCCACCGGCCAACCCAAGGGCGTGGCCCTGAGCCACGGCGCCGTCGCCGCGTTCAGCGAGTGGGCCGCCGAATTGATGGCGCTTGGCCCGAAAGACCGCATCGCCAGTAGCGCCCCTTTGTTCTTCGATCTCTCCACCTTCGACCTGTACGCGGCGCTGGGCCGGGGCGCCAGCCTGCATTTCGTGCCCACCCCGCTATTCATGGCGCCCGCCCGACTGGCCGCTTGGCTGGGCGAGCGGACCATCACCGGCTGGTACACGGTGCCGTCGCTGCTGGCCTTCCTCGCGTATAAGGGCAATCTGGCCGAATCCCGCCCGCCGCTCCGGTTCCTGATTTTCGCCGGGGAGGTCTTCCCCACCCCGGACTTGCGCCGCCTCGCCGACCTGCTGCCGGACACCCGGCTCTACAATTTCTACGGCCCGACCGAAACCAATGTGTGTTGTTACTGGCCGGTGGATCGAAACCGCTTACAGCTTGATGGGAGCGCGGCCAGCTTGGCCGCGAACGGGCGGGACGCCCGTTCTCCCATCCCCATCGGCGTCCCCGCCTGCGACGATGACCTCCGCATCGACCCGGACGGCGGCGAATTATGGGTGCGCGGCCCGACCCTGTTGAGCGGCTATTGGAGCGGGGGCCGCTTGCACAACGCCCTGAATAGCGACGGTTGGTACGCCACCGGCGACCGGGTGAGCCTGAATGAACGGGGCGAACATCTCTTCCACGGGCGGCTGGGCCGGATGCTCAAATGCGCCGGCCACCGGGTCGAACCGGCGGAAATCGAAGCCGCCCTGAACGCCCTGCCGGGGGTGCGGGCCTCGGCGGTGGTGGGTCTCGCCGACCCCGCCGCCGGTCAGCGCCCCGCCGCCCTGTTGGCGCTGGATCCGCCCCTCATCACCCTGGGCGACGTGCAAAAGGCGCTGAAATCCCGCCTGCCCGCCTATATGCAACCCTGCCGCTTCCGACTGGTGGACGACTTGCCGCGCCTCGCCAACGGCAAGCTGGACTATCCCCGCATTCAAGCCTTGATGGAGGAATGACCATGCCAACCCCGGATTTTTCCGGCCTCGCGCCCTATCCCGGCGACTTGAGCCACGCGGAGATTCTGGCCCGATTCCGCCACGTCGCCGCCGCCGGGCTATTGCGCCACGCCCTGCCGGAGCGGTTCGGTGGCCGGGACGACAGCTTCGGCGACCTGTGCGCGGGCCATCGCCGCTTGGGCCATGCCAGCCGCGACCCCGGCTTGGTGCTGATGGTGAACGCGCATGTGTGGGGGGCGGTGTTTCCCATCCTCCGCCATGGCACCGACGCGCAGCGGACGCACTGGCTGCCGCCGCTGATCCGGGGCGAGTGGCTGGCCGGGCACGCCATCACCGAGCCGGGCGGCGGTTCCGATGTGCAGGCCATGCAATGCCGGGCCGAGCGGGACGGCGCGGGTTTCCGTCTGACTGGCGAGAAGCGCTACATCACCAACGCGCCGCTGGCGGATTGGCTGGTGGTGTACGCCAAGCTCGACGAGCGGATCACGGGATTCCTGGTGTCGAACCGGGACGCGGGTTGCCGCTTCACCGATGGCCACGCCCTGCAAGCCTGCCGGGGCAGCGCGACGGGCGGCGTGGTGCTGGAGGATTGCCGGATCGGCGCGGATCGCCTGCTGGGGAAGCCCGGCGCCGGGGGACAAATCCTGCAACAGGCGCTGGAATTGGAGCGGGCGTTCGTGTTCGCCGGGATCGCCGGGGTGATGGAATGGCAGTTGGAGCAAGCGATTCATCACAGCCGCGTCCGCCGCTCGGGGGAGGCGCATCTGGGCCGCCATCAGGCCATCGGCCACCGCATCGCCGAGATGAAGCTGCGCTTGGACACGGTGGGCCTGTGGCTGCGGGAGTGCGCGCGGGCCGCCGACGCGGGCGAACGGCTGAGCCTTCCGGCGGCGCAAACCAAGCTCTACGCCGCCGAGGCGTTCCTGCAATCCTGCCTGGATGCGGTGCAGATTTTCGGCGCGGCGGGCCTGGAAGCGGAAAGCGGGATGGCGGCGTTGGTTCAGGACGCCTTGGCGGGGCGGCTGTTTTCGGGGAGTTCCGAGATGCAGCGGAATATCATCGCGGGGTTGGTGGGGACGGGGGAGGGGTTTCGGGGGAAAGGCATCCGTGGGTAGCCCTCAAATCTCCAACCCCGCCATATAATGCGACCGCTCCGGCACCGCCGGGGCATTCCGCCATACCCCCGCATCCCGCGCCAAGTTATGGAAATTCCCCGACCGCTCCGACATATGCGCGGCGGCCAGCATTAATTCCAACTCCATCGGCGGCACCGAACGCATGAAATGCTTAACCAATTCCGCATCCACCCCGTCGCCGCCGAATTCCCCCAAAGCCAGCGACCGGGAAAACCCATAAAACTGCCGCATCCGATTCTCACACAACTGCGCATAACGGGCGCGGCGGGCCGGATCACGCAAAGATTCCCGCACCGTCAGCGCCGCCACGGCGGCATTATAAAAAGCGTTCAATACCCCATGGGAATAAATCGGGTCCACAAAAGACGCCGCGTCCCCAATCATACAAAAATTATCGCCACACAACCGGGCCGAATAATAAGAATAATCAGGCCGCTCAAATAAAGAACCCGCCTGATATTCAGCACCCGCCAACAACCGATCCACATAAGGCGTGGTACGGCAAACAGCCAGGAAATACTTTTCCCGCTCCGACTTGCTCATGCCACTGGCGCGGTCGGTATTAACAACCAAGCCAACGCTGGTGGTCCGCCGCAGGGCGATATGCCAAATCCAGCCATCCTCAAAAGACGTGACAAAGGTAACGGGCTTAACCCTGTTTATTTCCTCCGGCCCATAGCTTTTGCCATCGCTGCCCACAAACCGGGAATGATCAAAATATCCCCACAACGAAAGAAAGCGCATCTTGGAATCTATCAGCCGCCGGGTTTTAAACTGATTCGCCAACACCGCGCCGGGACCGCTGGCGTCGATGACATAACGGCAGGAAATACCACCCTCCGCAGAAGCCCCGCCGCGCCGGTCCAGGTATTGCGCCTGCGGTCGCTCGGCATTACCGAAATCCACCGAGCGCACCGCCACCTGCTGGAATATCCGGGCACCCTGCCCCGCCGCGTGGTTCAACAGCAGCTCATCGAAAACATCCCGCTCCACATGCAAAGCCGGGCGGGTGAATCCGAATTCCGCGAAAGCAATGCGTTTGATTTTCCCATTCCACACGGTAATGCCGCCCGCCTTGGCAATAAACCCCTCTTTTTCAATCAGCGCCGTAGCGCCAGTTTGGTCCGTGTATTTCCAGAAATGGGGAATTAAACTCTCGCCCACCTGGGGGCGTGGATGACGGGCTTTTTCCAGCAATACCACGTCAATACCATCCCGCGCCAACAACGCCGCCACACTGGAACCAGCGGGACCGCCGCCGATAATCAACACATCGCAGGATTTAGGGATTTCGGCTTGGCTGTTCATGGGCTGGTTTTTCCTGATGCCTTAGAAAAGGGATAACATTCCTTCAAGGGATGATGTTATCCCTATCTTAATATGTTTCCTGATTAGCAAGGTACTTCAGCTTTCCGCCATTCCGACAAGGATGCCGGAATGACACTTTTTGAGGTTAAACCGCATCTAGTTTGAAATACGAAGCTCCATACCTAGCCGTCGATTGCCCTATATAGGATGGGTGCGGCGCAGCGAAACCCATCATGCAGCGCAGCCCGATGTGATGGGTTCCGCGAAGCCCCACCCATCCTATAAGCTATGGTTTTCAAGCGGGGCGCTGTTTAGCTAAAGATTCTTGCCAATCAGGATGTGTTTAAAGAATCAGTTCCTAATTTCCGCCACCTGATCGCCTATAAAGCGCACGATAAAGCGGTCGTAACGGGTTGACCAATACATCCACTCGTCAGAACTTAGGCTGGGCGTGGAATTTTGCGGAGGATATCCAATGGCGGCCAAAACCGCGTCGCGGCGCATCCCTTTTTTGACTTCGCCGCTAAGGATGTATTTTTTCTCATCTTTGGTGAATCTCGACAAATCCACCTTTTTAGGCCCGAAAATCCGCTTGAATGCCTGCTGACTATCCTCATTGGTATGCTTTGGCACATTTTCGATGGTAAGTTGCTGGCCGGTTCCATCCAGCTTTAACACGATACGCTTTTTATTTATGGACATTAGCGTGGCCGCTGTATTAATGGGGATCAAGAAGCCATGGCGGTAATTGGTGGTGCGAAATTCGTTCTTCTCTTGAAATAGGCTGAACTGAGTATAGTAAGTATCCCCAACCTCTATGCCAGAAACCAATTCGCTAGACTTGTATTGCTTGGCACATGCTCCCAAGGCCAAAAAGATTATCAAGGCCACCGGCAATGAAAAAACTCGCTTGAACATCGCGCTACTCCTCATTTGAATAAAACCAACATTATTCGAACCCCCTCAATCCAGAACACCCTATCGGATTCAGACTCCCATGAACGCTTCCAATTTATCCAGGAAAACCCGGGGAGAGGCGTAACACATTTCCCCTGTCACGGCGTCCACCGCCACCTGCATGGTGTGCGCCTTGACCAGCACCCGCCCGGTTTCCGCATCGAATATCCGGTATTTGATTTTCATCCGATATTCCCATTCCACCAATTCCGCCAAAACCCGGATTCTTTGACCAAACCGGGCGGGCTGCAAATACCGTAACTGAATGTCGATAATCGGCCAGACAAACCCGGTTTCTTTCATCGCCATATAATCGTAGCCAATTTTACCCAGCATCGCACAGCGAGCGGCTTCCAGGTATTCACAATAATGGCCGTGCCAGGCGATATTGAGCAAATCCACATGGTGAAAAGGAATCACCAGCTCGATTTCAGCAGACACAATAACAGTATCAGCCATGGCTTATTATAAATAACTCCACTGGTAAAGCGACGCTCCGCTCCCTCTCCCCATGGGAGAGGGTTGGGGTGAGGGCGATCAAATGAAGCTTTCCCTCCACCACTATCTATGCTCCCCGCCCACGGCGGAATCCCAGAATCCATAGAAATTAAACCATTGCAGCGGTGCCCGGCGACAGTGGAATTCCAAGGTTTCCGCGTAGCGCCGCGCCAAGCCCGCCAACTCCAGATTCCGTTGCGGTTCCCGGCGGGGCATGACGATTTGCT
>NZ_JBTEKS010000146.1:0-9737 GCF_054333355.1 Methylomagnum sp.
ATGACGTGGGCGAAATCCGGCGGGTGCTCAATAGTTTCTTGCAGATGCTTGAGCGGGACGAATCCAATAGCGTTATCGTTGCCGCCACCAACCACCCGCAAGCCCTGGATTACGCACTATTCCGCCGTTTTGACGATGTCATCGAATATAGTTTGCCGGGCCGGGCGCAAATCGTTGAAGTGCTAAAAGCCAAGCTAGCGGGTTTCAAGATTACTAAGCCGGTTTGGGCTAGTTTGGCCGAACTGGCGGATGGTTTGAGCCATGCCGAATTAACCCGTGCGGTCCAGGAGGCGATTAAAGACGCCGTTATCCATGACCGTTCGGTCTTGACCTCTGGTGATTTAAAAAAAATGTTGGAAGAGCGGCAGGCCATGAGGAGGTGTAAGATATTTGCCCCTAACCCGTAACAGTATTGCCGCTTATGGATGGAAGCCAGCCTCCCCGTCGCCCTCATTTCCTTCTTTCAAATACCGCCCAAACCGAGCTTTACCGCCCTAGATTGCGGGTGATATCTGCCCCAAATCTGCCCAACTTGGACCGGCACTCTCACGGTCAAGCCTTACTGAGCCAATTGTCCCAAGTCCGACAGGTGGCAGAAACCGCCAAACGCCAACAGGAACAGGCAGGAATGACTGCCGGTTTGGGATTGCAGGTTCAATTCTCCAGCTTTCCAGATATAGAACTGGCAATCCAAAGCCTTTCCGATGTCCGGGCGGGAATTGAACTGCGAAATGTGCGGCGTGCCGACAACCGCACTTACGCTACCGTATTTGTGCCTGACGGGAAGCTTGATGTTTTTGAAAAGAAAATTCAGGAATATCTGGCTGAGCGCAAAAATCGCAAAGGTGATCCCATCGACCATAAAGCGCTCCTCAATACTATTCAAGAAATCCGCGCTGCCGCTTTCAATGAGCTATGGACCGATGATCCATCGGCCCTCCCGGCGACAGAGGAAGAACTGATTTGGTGGGAGGTCTGGTTGCCGGTAGCGGAAGATCGGCAGGCTACCTGCCACTTTCGTACTATCGCCGGGCAAATTGGGTTCAAGCTCTCGCCTGACGAGTTGTGGTTCCCTGAGCGCACGGTTCTTCTTATGGAGGGAACTCAACGGCAAATCCAGCAATCCGTGCTGCTACTCAACAGCGTGGCGGAACTCAGACGGGCCAAGGAAACCGCCGAATTCTTCGATTCCATGCAACCGGCAGAGCAACGTGAATGGGTGGACGATTTACTTGGCCGGACACATTGGCCGGAAGAAAATGCGCCCTATGTTTGCCTACTCGATACCGGAGTCAATCAAGGACATCCATTACTGGAACCGATTCTAAACCCTATGGATTTGCACACCATCGAGCCTGCTTGGGGAAGTGCCGACCAAGAGGGGCATGGCACGGAGATGGCTGGCGTCGTGGCTTGGGGTGATTTGACCGAGGCGCTGGAAGACTCCAACCCGGTGACTTTGAGCCATCGCCTGGAATCCGTGAAGTTGCTCCCGCACAACGGCGGCAACGTAGAAAAGCATCATCATGGACGCCTAACAATCGAAGCGGTTTCTAGGCCGGAAATCACCGCGCCGGATCGTAAGCGTGTCTTCAATATGGCGGTGACAGCCAAAGACAACCGGGATCGGGGCAAACCTTCCGCTTGGTCTTCTACGTTGGATTCGTTGGCGTGTGACATGGAAGGGGAAGGTTTATCGCCTCGTCTGATCGTCGTGTCGGGCGGCAACATTGATGGCTTTGGGGCGCATGACGCGTGGTCGGATTATCCCGCCAGCAACACAACGGACAGCATTCATGACCCCGGTCAAGCTTGGAATATCCTGACCGTCGGCGCTTACACCGAGAAAACGCGCATCACTGAGATGGATGCCAACGGGTTTTCGGCGATTGCCCCGGCGGGTGGGTTAAGTCCGTTCAGCACCACCTCGGTATGTTGGCAAAAGCACTGGCCTTTAAAACCCGACGTTGTTTTCGAGGGCGGCAATGTGGCTAAGAACGCCATTGGGCCGGTGACAATGCACAGCCTCAATTTGCTGACGACCTCTCACGAGCTTGGTTCGCGCTTATTGACCACCACTAATGCCACCAGTGCCGCCACGGCTTTGTGTTCCCGGATGGCGGCTCAACTGATGGGGGAATATCCCAACTTCTGGCCGGAAACTGTACGGGCGCTCATCGTGCATTCGGCGGAATGGAGCGAGCAAATGCAAGCCGATTTCCTGAATCCTCAACGACGGAAAGGCGATTATGTAAATTTGATCCGACATTGCGGCTTTGGCGTGCCCAGTCTTGAACGCGCCTTATGGAGCGCTTCCAATTCACTGACCTTGATCGTTCAAGACCATTTGCAACCTTTCATGCGTGAGGGCAAGGATGAACCGAAATTGCGGGATATGCACCTGCATACGTTGCCATGGCCGGACGAAGCGTTGCGGAGTTTAGGCGAAGCCTCGGTGGAAATGCGAGTCACCCTGTCGTATTTCATCGAGCCAAGTCCAGGCATTGTCGAGCGTGGTGCGGGCGGGCGTTATCGCTATGAATCCCACGGCTTGAGGTTCGACGTGAAGCGCCCGACCGATACCGTGAATGACTTTCGCGCCCGCATTAACCAACGGGTACGGGACGAAGAGGAGGGAAGCTATACCGGCGGTAGCTCAGATCACGGTTGGCAACTCGGTTCAAACTTACGTCACTTGGGTTCGTTGCATTCCGATACTTGGGCGGGCACAGCGGCGGCACTCGCCGAACGCGGGGTATTGGCTGTTTACCCCGTCGCGGGTTGGTGGAGAACGCGGAAGAAGCTGGAGCGCTACGATAAAAAAGCGCGTTACGCACTGGTGGTTTCAATACGCACGCCGGAAACGGACGTTGACCTCTATAGCATTGTTGAGAATCTCGTTGCCATTCCAGTAATGACATAAACGTCTACTGGTTCCTCAAATTCTTATTTGGCAATCAGCGGAAAGCTCGCCATGAATATGGATAGCCTTCCCCCATTGATTCTCCCCACCACGACGGCATACTAGCCCGCTCCATCAACCCAGCCCCGGTTTCCACCCTGAGCAAGCACCTTCTCAAATCCACCGCCGTCGTGGGCGGGATGACGCTGGCGTCCCGGATTCTCGGCTTCGTGCGGGATATGGTCATCGCCCGCTATTTCGGGGCGGACGCCGGGACCGACGCCTTCTTCGTGGCCTTCAAGGTGCCGAACTTCCTGCGCCGCTTGTTCGCGGAGGGCGCCTTCTCCCAAGCCTTCGTGCCGGTGCTGTCGGAATACCGCGAGCGCCACACGCCGAACGAACTCCGGGAGTTTCTCGATAACACCGCCGGTACCTTCGCGCTGGTGCTGGCCTTGCTCTCGGGTGCGGGCATGGTGGCCGCGCCGCTGCTGATCCTGCTGTTCGCGCCGGGCTTCTACCAGAACCCCGAACAGTACGGCCTCAGCGTCGAAATGCTGCGCGTCACCTTCCCCTATCTGTTTTTCATCTGCCTGACGGCGTTTTCCGGCGGCATCCTCAACACCTGGGGGCATTTCGCCCTGCCCGCCGCGACGCCGGTCTTCCTCAATCTGGTGATGATCTCCGCCGCCGTCTGGCTGGCCCCGCAGTTGGAGTCGCCGGTCATGGCGCTGGCCTTCGGCGTGCTGCTGGCGGGCGCGGTGCAACTCGCCATCCAGATTCCCGCCCTGGTCCGGCTCGGGCTATTGCCCCGGCCCCGGCTGGCCTTCGACGATCCCGGCGTGCGGCGGGTCATGCGGTTGATGGCCCCGGCGATTTTCGGCGGTTCGGTGGGGCAATTGAATCTGTTGATTAACACCCTCATCGCGTCCTTCCTGGTGTCCGGCAGCGTGTCCTGGCTGTACTACTCGGATCGGCTGGTGGAGTTTCCGCTGGGGATTTTCGGTGTCGCCATCGGCACGGTGATCCTGCCGCATTTGTCGAAACACCACGCGGGCGAGGCGCGGGAGGCGTTTTCCCATTCGGTGGATTGGGCCTTGCGCTGGGTGGCCCTCATCGGCGTGCCCGCCACGCTGGGACTGGCGCTGCTGGCCGAACCGCTGATTTTCACGCTGTTCCAGTACGACCACTTCTCCGCCCATGACGCCACCATGGCGGCCCGCAGCTTGATGGCTTATGCGGTGGGATTGATCGGCTTCGTCGGGGTGAAGGTGCTGGTGCCGGGATTCAGCGCCCGTCAAGACCTCGCCACGCCCGCCCGCTACGGGGTTTATGCCGTCGTCGTCAATGTCGCGCTGAGCTTGTTGCTGGTGTTCGCCATCGCCCCCGCCGGGTGGGAACACGCCGGGCTGGCGCTGGCGGTGTCGCTGTCGGCGCTGGTCAACGCGATGCTATTGCTGGTCAAGCTGATGCGGGACGGTATTTATCGGCCCCAACCCGGCTGGTTCCGGTTCGCGGCGGGCCTGGTGGTGGGCAATGCCGTGATGGCGGCGGTGTTGGTGTACGCGGCGGGGCATCACCCTTGGCAGGCTTGGGCGTCGGCGGAACGGGTTTTAAACTTAGGGGTGTGGATCGCCGTGGGTTTCGCCGCCTATGTGCTGACCCTCGCCGTTATGGGGCTGCGGCCCCGGCATGTTTTGCTTCCTGAAAAATAACCTCTCCCATGCGCTTAAAGACAGCCTTTAATTTAAAAACACCCAACCAAACGTTGTGTAGTCCCGCCCCTTCGACTTCGCTCGGGACAGGCTTCAGGCGGCTCTTTCTACAGCCAAAACCGCCTGAAGGCGGGACTACGAGCCTGATATGCGGTTGATTCAAAACCCCGCCCGCCTGAGTCTCGGCGAGGCTGGTTGTGTCGCCACCATTGGCAATTTCGACGGCGTTCATATCGGGCACCGGGCGGTCATCGACACCCTCGCGGAGGCCGGGCGCCGTCTGGGCCTGCCGGTCTGCGTGGTGCTGTTCGAGCCGCAGCCCCGCGAATATTTCGATCCCGCCAACGCCCCGCCCCGCTTGATGCGGTTGCGGGAAAAGCTCGACCGGCTGCGGGAATTGCCGGTGGACGCGGTGCTGTTGCTGCGGTTCAGCCAGCACACCGCCAACCTGCCGCCGGAAACCTTCATCGACGACATTCTGCTGAACGCCCTGCGGGTGAAATATCTGGTGATCGGCGACGACTTCCGCTTCGGCAAGAACCGCCGGGGCGATTTCGCCCTGCTGCGCGAGGTGGGGCGGGAGCGCGGCTTCGAGGTGGTGGACACGCCCTCGGTCATTCTGGATGGCGAGCGGGTCAGCAGCACCTTGATTCGCGAGGCGTTGGCGGTGGGTGATTTGGAGCGGGCCGAACAATTGCTGGGTCGGCCCTTTTCGATTTGCGGACGCATCGCCCACGGCGAAAAATTGGGCCGCACGATAGGCTTCCCCACCGCCAACCTATTGATGCGACGGAAAAATTCTCCGGTGCGGGGGGTCTTTGCCGTTACAATGGCGGGACTCGGCGAACGGTCCCGGCCCGGTGTCGCCAACGTAGGCGTTCGTCCCACGGTGGCGGGCGGGCAGACCGTGTTGCTGGAAACCCACTTGCTCGACTTCGCCGGCGATGTCTACGGACGGCTGGTCGAAGTGGTGTTTCACCGGAAGCTGCGGGACGAACGGCGCTTTCCCGGACTCCCCGAACTCAAAGCCCAGATCGAGAACGATGTGGCGGCGGCGCGGGCGTTTTTTGGGGCGAGTGGCGATGGCTCGGTTTATAAGGCTCGATAAATCAAGAATCCATCGACTATGACTTTCGAGTGGAACGAGACAAAAAATCAAATCAATATCGCCAAACATGGTTTTGATTTTGCCGACGCCCACAGGATATTCGAGTTACCCGTTTTCACGGCGCTGGATGAGCGCGAGGATTACGGCGAGGATCGTTGGATCGGCATAGGATTATTGAATGAGCGCGTGGTTGTGGTTGTCTATGCCGAACCTGCTGCCGATACCATCCGAATCATTTCATTGCGAAAAGCCTTATCACACGAGAGAAAACTGTATGAACACTATCTCAAAAACAGATTGGGCTAGGATAGATGCGATGGCGGACGAGGATATTGATACCTCGGATATTCCGCCGCTGTCCGCCGACTTTTTCGCCAAAGCCGCGTTGAAGCTGCCAGCCACCGACAAACCCGTGGTTGCGGTGAGACTCGACACCGATACGCTCAAATGGTTTCAAAATCAGGGTGAAGAGGCCGAAAATCAAATGGCGATAGCCTTGCGGCTATATGCGGAAACCCACCGGGAAAAGTTAGCCCAGAACCCGTAGGTTAGGTTGCGGAATCAGTAATAAAGAACCCAACACTAACGAATAGCAGTATAGAGACCAATCCAGACCATTTTTGAACCATGACCACCGACTATAAATCCACCCTCAACCTCCCGACCACCGATTTCCCCATGAAGGCCAATCTGCCCCAGCGCGAGCCGGAGCGGATCGAACAATGGCAACAGACCGGGCTGTACCAGAAAATTCGCGAGGCGTTCCAGGGCCGTCCGCGCTTCGTGTTACACGACGGCCCGCCCTACGCCAATGGCGAGATTCACATCGGCCACGCCGTCAACAAGGTGTTGAAGGACATCATCGTCAAGAGCAAGGGGCTGGCCGGGTTCGACGCGCCCTACGTGCCGGGCTGGGATTGCCACGGGCTGCCCATCGAGTTGATGGTGGAGAAGAAGATCGGCAAGGCCGGGGTGAAGGTGCCGCCGGGCGAATTCCGCAAGGCGTGCCGGGCTTATGCCGCCGCGCAGGTGGACATCCAGCGCAAGGAGTTCATCCGGCTGGGCGTGTTCGGCGAGTGGGAGAATCCCTATCTCACCATGGATTTCAAGTTCGAGGCCGACATCGTGCGGGCGCTCGGGCGCATCTGCGCCAACGGCCATCTGACCAAG
This sequence comes from Methylomagnum sp., assembly GCF_054333355.1. Classification (NCBI taxonomy): domain Bacteria; kingdom Pseudomonadati; phylum Pseudomonadota; class Gammaproteobacteria; order Methylococcales; family Methylococcaceae; genus Methylomagnum; species Methylomagnum sp. The sequence goes on from NZ_JBTEKS010000146.1 coordinate 6,893, forward strand.
GGCGCCAAGCCGGTCCACTGGTGTACCGATTGCGGCTCGGCCCTGGCGGAAGCCGAGGTGGAATACGAGAACAAGCGCTCGCCCGCCATCGACGTGAAGTTCCGGGTGCTGGACGGGGCCGATTTGATCCGCCGTTGCCACAGCGTGCCGGGCCATGTGGGGTCGGGACCGATTTCCGTGGTGATCTGGACCACCACGCCCTGGACCCTGCCCGCCAATCAGGCGGTGGCGCTGGGACCGGATGTGGAATACGCGGTGGTGGATTGCCCCGACCAGGACGAGCGGCTGGTGCTGGCCGACGCCTTGATGAAGGACGTGATGCTGCGGGCTGGCATTGAGAATTACCGGGTGGTGGCGTACTGCAAGGGTTCCGAGCTGGAGGGCTTGAAGCTGCGCCATCCCTTCTATGACCGGCTGGTGCCCATCATCCTGGGCGACCATGTGACGCTCGACGCGGGCACTGGCGCCGTCCACACCGCCCCCGGCCACGGCCAGGAAGACTATGTGGTCGGCCAGGTCTACGGCCTGCCGGTGGACAACCCGGTCGGCGACGACGGCAAGTTCCTACCCAACACGCCCTTGTTCGCGGGCGAGCATGTGATGAGCGCCAATCCGCACGTCATCGAGGTGCTGAAAGAACACGGCACCCTGCTGCACGAGGCCCGCATCGACCACAGCTATCCCCACTGCTGGCGGCACAAGACGCCGGTCATCTTCCGGGCCACGCCGCAATGGTTCATCGGCATGGAGGCGAACCACCTCCGCCGCGCCGCCCTGGAGGAAATCGGCCAGGTGCAATGGATTCCCGATTGGGGGCAGGCCCGCATCGAGGGCATGGTGGCGAACCGCCCGGACTGGTGCGTGTCCCGCCAGAGGAATTGGGGTGTGCCGATTGCCTTGTTCGTGCATCGGGAAACCGAGGAGCTCCACCCGAACACGCTGGCACTGGTCGAGCAGGTGGCGAAGCGGATCGAGGCGCGTGGCATTGATGCGTGGTTCGATCTGGACCCCGCCGAAATCTTGGGCGAGGAGGCCGCGCACTACCGCAAGATCGGCGACACCCTGGACGTGTGGTTCGATTCCGGCGTGACCCATTTCGCCGTGCTGAACCGCCGCGAGCAACTGCACTACCCGGCGGACCTCTATTTGGAAGGCTCGGACCAGCATCGCGGCTGGTTCCAATCGTCTTTGCTGGCGGCGGTCGCCATCAACGGCCACACCCCGTACCGCCAAGTGCTGACCCACGGCTTCGTGGTGGACGCGCAGGGCAAGAAGATGTCGAAATCCAAGGGCAACGTGGTCGCGCCGCAAAAGGTGATGCAGAATCTGGGCGCGGACGTGCTGCGGTTGTGGGTGGCGTCCAGCGATTATGAAGCGGAGATGAGCGTTTCCGACGAAATCCTCAAGCGCGCCGCCGATGTCTACCGCCGCCTGCGTAACACGGCCCGTTATCTCTTGGCGAATCTGGCCGGATTCGATCCCGCCGCCCATGTGGTCGCCCCGGCGGACATGCTGGCGCTGGACCGCTGGGCCGTGGACCGCGCTTGGCAGTTGCAGCAAGAGGTCACGGAGGCTTACGAGACCTATCAATTCCACCGGGTTTATCAGAAGGTCCATCACTTCTGCTCGGTGGATTTGGGCAGCTTCTACCTCGACGTGTTGAAGGACCGCCAGTACACCTGCCGGGAGGACAGCCTCGCCCGCCGTTCCGGGCAGACCGCCATGTTCCACATCGCCGAAGCCTTGGTGCGTTGGCTGGCGCCGATCCTCAGCTTCACGGCGGACGAAATCTGGCGTTACCTGCCGGGCCAGCGGAGCGAGTCGGTGTTCCTGGAAACGTGGTACGAAGGTTTGTTCCCGCTGGACGAGGGCACGCCCTACGACCACGAGTTCTGGAACTTCGCGCTGAAAGTCCGCGAGGCCGTGAGCAAGGAGATGGAAGTGCTGCGGATCAAGGGCGACATCGGCTCGTCGCTGGATGCGGAAGTCGAGCTGTATGGCGACGAGGCCGTCTTTGAATCGCTGTCCCGCATCGGCGAGGAATTGCGCTTCGTGTTCATCGCCTCGGATGTGCGGGTGCTGCCGAAGGACGGCGCGGCGGGGGCATTGCCCACCGACATCGACGGGCTGGAAATCAAGGTCACGGCGTCCGCGCACACCAAGTGCGTGCGCTGCTGGCATCACCGCCACGACGTGGGCGTCCATCCCGATCACCCGGACATCTGTGGCCGCTGCGTGGAGAATGTGGTCGGCGCTGGCGAAACCCGTCGGTACGCCTAACCATGCTGCGTTGGCTGTGGCTTTCCGTGGGCGTGGTCGCCCTCGACCAATTGACGAAGATACTGGTCGATGCGTCCATGCGGCTTTATCAATCCATCGAGCTGATACCGTTCTTTCAGCTCACTTATCTACGTAATCAGGGCGCGGCGTTCAGCTTCCTGGCCGGGGCGGGCGGCTGGCAACGCTGGTTCTTCATAGGGCTGGCGGCGGTGGCTAGCGGGCTGATTTGCTATTGGCTGAACAAGCTCAAGCCGGAGCAGCGCTGGGAAGCGGCGGCTTGGGCGCTGGTCTTGGGCGGGGCGCTGGGCAATCTGATCGACCGCACTTTGTACGGCTATGTGATCGACTTCCTCGACGTGTACTACGGCGAATGGCACTGGCCGGCGTTCAACGTGGCCGATTCCGCCATCACGGTGGGGGTGGCGATGCTGCTGATTGACTCGTTCTGGCCGCGCCGCCCGGCGTGATGTTCTGGTTGGGCGGGCTGATAGGGATAACATCGCTTGGAGCGATGTTATCCCTTTTTTCGGTTTAGAGGCTTTCCGGCTTCCGCCGCTCGCTGAGC